>CAZNTI010000186.1:0-4743 GCA_964575885.1 uncultured Terricaulis sp. | reverse complement strand
GTCGCGCCGCAGCTGATGCAGCGGCTCAAGCCCGATGCGCACCTGCAGCATCGCCGCCGCCGACACCATGAGCCCGCATATCGCCACGAAAGCCGCGAACGCAAAGCCGACCAGAGTCGAGGCCGGCGCGATCACCTCTTCCGGGGCAATGCCGACCAGGAAAAGATAGCGGCCTTCGAGTTGGGGAACGTTCGACACCCGCGCGATGGCGCGCAGCGGCTCGAACAGGCGTTCGGGATCGTCCGAGCCCGCAAGATCGAGGAAGTGCGCCTCAAGACCGGCGTCGGGTTCGGCGATCAGCGCGGCCTGTTCGCCCGATAGCGGGATGTTCTCATCCGCCAGCGACGCCGACCGCGCCTGCACCAGCAACGAACCGTCGTCCTGGATGCGGGCGATCTCGAAATAGCGGCCGCTGATGGCGCGCATGTAGCGGGGATCGGACGGCAGATCGCGCAGCACCAGGGCGCCGTCGGGCCCGGGCCCGGCGTTGGCGACGAGTGCGTCGGACACCGCTTCGAGTTCGGGATCGATGAGAATGTGCAGCAGCTGGCGATTGAATTGCGCGTAAGCCACCGCCCCCACCGCCACCAGGCCGAGAACCGTGACCATGGCGATCGTGAAAAGCCGCGCCGCCAGGGAATGACGGATCAGGTGTCGGAAGCGCTGGACGAAGCGGCTGCCTGCCGGCGGCGTCACTGCGGTTCTGCGGGATCGATCAGCCGATAGCCCAGACCCTTCTCGGTGATGATGCGCTCGGAGCCGATCTTGCGCCGCAGGATGCCGATAAAGACTTCGATCGTATTAGAGTCGCGCTCGTGATCCTGGCTGTAAATCTTCTCTGTCAGTTCCGTGCGCGAGACGATGCGCCCGGCATGGTGCATGAGATAATCCAGCACCTTGTACTGATACGCGGTGAGCTTCACCGGCGCGCCGTTGACGGTAACCTGCCCGGTGGCGGCGTTGAGGCGCAGATCGCCCACTTCCAGAACCGAGGACTGATGGTCGGTCTGGCGGCGCACGTTGGCGCGCACGCGCGCCAGCAGCTCGGCCATATGAAACGGCTTGGTGACGTAGTCGCTGGCCCCCAGATCGAGGCCCTCGACCTTCTCGCTCCAGCGATCGCGCGCCGAGAGAATCAACACCGGCATGGTGCGCCCCTCCTTGCGCCAGGCCTTCAGCACCGACAGCCCGTCCACCTTGGGCAGACCGAGATCGAGGATGGCCAGATCGTAGGGTTCGGGGTCGCCGAGAAACTGGCCGTCTTCGCCATTGTCGGCGGAGTCGACGGTGTAGCCGGCGTCGGTCAGCGCGGCCACCAGCTGTTCGCGCAGGTTCTTATCGTCCTCGACCACCAGTACGCGCATGCGTGAAATCGTTCCTCGCGCCTTCTAGCGGGCGGCGTTGACGCGGAAATCGCGCACCTGACCGTCCGGCATCCGCCAGCGAATGACATAGACCGGGCGCTCGCCGCGCTCAACTTGGTGGCCGACATACTCGCCGCCATGGCGGGCGCGCAGCTCGGCCACCACTTCGCGCAGCGGGCGAAGCTCCTGCTCGCGCCGATTCTCGTCGCGTCCCTGGCCGGGCATCACCCAGTTGGGCTCAATCACCGCCTGCGCGCTTGCAGCGAGGGGAGCGGCGGCGCCGGCGACGGCGACCAGCGCCGCAAGGAGGAGAGCTTTAGCCTGCATGGCCCTTCCCGTTTAAGGGGAGCGCCGTGAATGCGTGCTGAACGAAGCGCCCGCCAAAGGGTTAACTGGCCTCACGCGGCGGCTCATAGTCCCTTTTGGGCCATTTGCGCACGAACTTCTTCAATTCTTCGTCCAGCGTTTCCGGCAACATCACCTGCAGGCGGACGAACTGGTCGCCCTGCCCGGCGACGCCCTTGCCCTTGAGCCGCAGGGTTTTTCCCGAGTTCGAGCCTGGCGGCACGGTGAGCGTGACCGGCCCGGTCGGCGTGGCCGCCTGCACCTTGGCGCCCTCCACCGCCTCGGTCAGCGAGATGTTGAGGTCGCTGTGGATGTCCTGGCCTTCGCGGCGGAATTGCGGGTGCGGGCGCACGCTGAGCTCGACCAAAGCATCGCCGGGAGGGCCGCCCTGCACGCCCGGACCGCCCTGGGTTTTGAGCCGCAGCACCTGTCCAGACTCGACCCCGGCGGGGATCGACACTTCGACGGTGCGCCCCTCGCCCAGCGAGACCCGCCGTTTGGCCCCGTTGACGGCGTCGAGAAAATCGATGTCGAGGGTAAAGCGGATGTCGCGCCCGCGCATGCGGGCGTAGCCGCGCGCGCCCCCGGCGCCGCCGCCGAAACTGGGCCCGAACAGGTCGGAGAAAATATCGCCGAGGTCGAAATCCGCGGCGCCTGCGCCGGCCCCGGCATGGGCGCGCGCGCCTTGCCTGGCGCGGCCGTTGAAGGCCATGCGCTCGTTGCCGTCGGCATCGATCTCACCGCGATCGAAGCGCTGCTTGGTTACCGGATCGGACAACAGGTTGAAGGCGGCGGTGGCGCGCTTGAAGCGCTCCTCTGCGGCCTTGTCGCCTGGGCGCACATCAGGATGCAGCTCCTTGGCGAGCTGACGATAGGCGCGGCGAATATCGTCGGCGGTCGCTGTCCGGCTGACGCCGAGGGCGGCATAAGGATCCCAACTCAAGGCGCTTCCCGACCTCTCCGCCGCGTCGATTCCGGGAATGTGGCAGGGTCCTTGGCCCGCGACAAATGGGAATCGGCGTCTGTTGCAGCCCGATCGCCGCTTATAACGGCATTGAAACGTCGCTCTGCAAGCCCGGCGCCCCGGCGCCGTCAAGCTGCGCGACGCGCACGCGCAGCAATGCGGGCGGGGCGCCAAAATCGATCACCTGATCCGCCACACTATAGACGTACGATGGAGAGGAAACCGTCACATGGCGCACCAGCGTGTCGCCGTTAAGCATCTCCAAACGGTAACCTTCGCTTGGCGCCCCTAGCCGACACCCACTCGGCGCCGGCGCGGGTTTTGCCCGCGCCGCGTCCACCCAGAAACAGCCACGCGCGCCAAGCGCCGTCAGGCGCAATCTGCTCAGGACGTCCCCAGGCCCGCCAATCATTCAGGAAGCTCCTCAAATCCCACGGACTGAGACGGGTCATCACCCGCGTCAGCGCGCTCGGCGGCAACGTAGAGAGCAAGCCGACGGCGAAGCTCGGCGCGCAAACTTTCTTCATCTTCCTCCGGCGAAGGCGGACGCGGGGCCGCCAGAAACTCAGCCACATCCCGCTCGGCGCGTACGATGGCGGTGACCGCCTTGGCCTGACGCTCGGCCCCGGCGGCGTCGCCGCCACGCAGGGCCGCTTGCGCCTCGTCGAGCAGCGCACGCAACGCGGCGGCGGGCTCCATGCGCTTGTCCATCTGTTCGATACCTTTTTGTCGACCGTGCCTGAACCGTAAGCGATCACCGCACCGGTCGGAGAGATTTTCGGCAAAGGACTGCAAAACAACGCTTTGCATGGCCTCTGCAGAGGGATAGCACCCGATCTATCCCCGCTTCCGGCCAGAATTCGGCCATATCGCTCGTTGACACCGCCCCCGGAGTTTCCGTTGTCCGACCAAAGGCCTGATTTCCAGCGCGGCATCGACTGGGCCAAGCTGCGCGCAGCCGCAGCGCAGCAGCAGCTCAACCAGCTGCTGGCCCAACGTTCGCGCATCACCTGGCGCACGCTTGCAAGCGTGTTCGCTGGCGCGGTGCTGGTTGTGGTCGCCTCGCTGTGGCTGTGGATTTACTGGGGCTTGCCGCGGGTGCCCGACGCCGACGCGCTGTGGTCGCTCAACCGCCAGCCCTCGGTGATGTTTCTTGACCGAGAGGGCGAAATCCTCGGCGTACGCGGCCCCTATTATGCGCGTCGCGCCCGCCTGAGCGAACTGCCCGACCACGTGCCGCAGGCGTTTCTGGCCATCGAGGACCGGCGCTTCTACGAGCACGAGGGCGTCGACCGGATGGCGGTGCTGCGGGCGGTGATCGCCAATCTGCGCGCCGGCGAAACCGTGCAGGGCGGCTCCACCATCTCGCAGCAATTGGCGCGCAACCTGTTCCTCACCCCGGCGCAAACCGTGAACCGCAAGCTGCGCGAAATGGTGTTGGCGTCGCGCATCGAGCGGCGGCTGACCAAGGACGAAATTCTCGAACTTTACCTGAACCGCGTCTATCTTGGCGACCAGGCCTATGGCGTCGACGCCGCGGCGCGACGCTTCTTCGGCAAGCCCTCCAGCGAACTGACGCTGGCGGAGGCGGCTATGCTGGCAGGCCTGCCGAAAGCGCCGTCGCGCTCGGCCCCCACCGAAAATCTCGAACGCGCCACCGAACGCCAGCACCTGGTGCTCGACGCCATGGTGGAAGCGGGCTTCATCACCGCCGAGCAGCGCGAGCAAGCCCGCGCCGAGCGCATCCGCGTTGCTGAACGTCCCGCTGTGGAGCGGACCATGGGCTACGCCTTCGATCTCGCCGTCGACGAGGCCCGTCGCCTCGCCGGGCGCGACACCCCCGACCTCGTCATTCAGCTCACCATCGACGACGCGGTTCAGGAAGCGGCGACCAGTTCGGTGCGCCGGCGCCTCGGCAACCGCGCTTTCGGGCGGCGTCCGCTGCAGGCGGCGCTCGTCTCGGTCGGGCGTGACGGCGGCATCCGCGCCCTGGTCGGGGGCACCGACTACACCACCTCGAAGTTCAACCGCGCAACCCAGGCGCGCCGACAGCCGGGCTCGGCCTTCAAG
>CAZNTI010000185.1:0-4756 GCA_964575885.1 uncultured Terricaulis sp. | reverse complement strand
ACTCTTAATCAGCGGGTCACAGGTTCGAATCCTGTATCACCCACCAGTTTTCAGGCACTTAGGGGCGCTTCCTCATGTGCGGCATCAGCGGTGAGATCGGCTTTCGCGGGGCCCGCCCCGACCGGTCGCGCGTGGCGCGCATCAATGCGGCGCTCAGCTCCCGCGGCCCCGACGCAAGCGGCGAGCTTCACCGCGACCGCGTGAGCTTCGCGCACCGGCGCCTTGCCATCATCGATCTGAGCGAGGCCGGCGCGCAGCCGATGAGCGATGCAGCGCTTGGCCTCGATCTCGTCTTCAACGGCTGCATCTACAATTATCGCGACCTGCGCCGCGAACTGGAAGCGCTGGGCTACGCCTTCTTCTCGCACAGCGACACCGAGATCATTCTCAAGGCGCACTACGCCTGGGGCGAAGCCGCCCCCGCGCGGTTTCACGGCATGTTCGCCTATGCGCTGCATGATCAGGCCAGCGGCGCGGTGTGGCTGGTGCGCGACCGTTTCGGGGCCAAGCCCCTGTATTATTGCCACGACGCCGAGCGGCTGCGTTTTGCCTCAACACTGCCGGCGCTGCTTGCCGGCGGCAGCGTCGACAGCGCGCTCGATTCCCGTGGCCTGCTCTATTTCCTGAGCTTCCATGGCGCCGTACCGGGCCCCACAACCCTTCTGCGCGGCGTTGCAAAAGTCCCGCCCGCGAACATCCTGCGCATCGACGCCGACGGCGCCATGCACACGCGCGCCTACTGGCGGCTCAGCTTTGCGCGCACGCCCGACGACGACGCGCGCAGCATGGACGAATGGGTCGAGCTGCTGGCGCCGGCGCTGCGCCAGGCCGTGGCGCGCCGCATGATCGCCGATCGCCCGGTCGGGCTTTTTCTTTCCGGCGGACTGGATTCCAGCATCATTGCTGCGCTTCAGCACCAAGTGCATGGGCCCGGCCTGCGTTCGCTGGCGATCGGTTTTCAATCCATCGACGGCGTCGACGGCAACGAGTTCCAATACTCCGACATGGCCGCCACCCTGTTCGCAACCGATCACCGCCGCATCGTCATCGACTCCGCGCACGTGGTGGAAACCCTGCCGGCGCTGTTTCGCGCCATGTCCGAACCGATGGTGTCGCGCGACGGCATCGGCTTTTACGAGCTTTCGCGCGCTTGCGCCGAGGAGAGCCTGAAGGTCGTTCAGGGCGGTCAGGCCGCCGACGAATTATTCGCAGGCTACGGTTTCTATCAGGATTTCGCGGGCGTCGCCGACGCCCCCGCCAAGTATCAGTCCGATGTCTTCGACTTCAACCGCGCCAAGCTCGAAACCGCCATCGACCCCGCCTGGCTCGGCGAAGCCGGCGCCAGCGAGGCGCTGGTGCGCGCCGAAATGGCGGCGCTGGGCGACGCCGATCCGGTCGACAAAGCCATCCATTTCCACGCCTGCGTGAAAATGGCGGAAGATCAGCTGAAGCGCGTCGACGACACCACCATGGCTTGGGGCGTGGAATCGCGCCTGCCCTTCATCGATCACGAACTGGCGGAACTTTCCGCGCGCATCCCGTCCCGCCACAAGCTTGCCGAGGGCGGCAAGGGCGTGCTGAAAAGTTTGGCGCGGCGGCTGCTTCCCGCCGCCCTCGTGGACCGGCCGAAGGGGTATTTTCCGGTGCCGGAAATCCAATACCCGCAGGGCCGCATCTTCGAGATGGCGCGCGCCGCACTCACCGCGCCGGCCGCCCGTCAGCGCGGCGTATTCCGCGAGGATTACCTGGAGGCGCTCTTCCGCGAGCCGCAAACCCGGCGCATGCGCTCAGGCGCCGCCGAGCTTTGGTATTGCGCCAGCCTCGAACTGTGGCTGCAGGCGCACGGATTGTGATCAGCGCACGCGGAAGAAGAACGAGTGCGTGAGCCGCGCCGCCTTGCCGCGCCCGAAGCCGCCCTCGACTTTGTGCAGCACGTTCTCGCGAAACATGATCAGCCGATTGTACACGTACTCCACGAACAGCACGCACTCATACTTGTCGCGGTCGAGGCTGAACAATTCGCCGTGTCCGGCAATGCAGCGCCCGCTCGCCTTGTCGCGCCAGAACGTGGTGCCAGCGCGCGCCGATGCGGGCGCATCGGGGCTTAGATAGACAACGCCGTTCCAGCCCCGCTCGCCATTGGCGGTCGGGTGGTAGTGATGATGAATGGTGTCGAGCTTATCGGTGCCGTCCTCGCGCAGATTGAAAGCGCCGTTCCACCAATCGCCGCCCGGCTCCCAATCCTCCTCCTCGATCGGGGAGCCGGTGATCTTTTCGAACCGCGCCTTCAGCCATGGCGGATTGTAGCGATAGCCCGGCACGGGATTGCGCACCTTGAGGCCGCGGAACGACAGCAGCGCCGTCGTCACGATGTTGCCGGTGACGCCGTCGAACTGCGCCGCGGCGGCGAGCTCGGGGCCCACCTGGGCAGCGTCAGGGGGGCTGTATTGAACGTAGGTCTGCTCCAGCGCGTGGGCGCGCACGGCGTCAGGATTCTCGTAGAAATCGTCGATGCAAATGATGTGCGGCCCGGCATTGTCGCGCGCGCTGCGCGCGGCGTCGTGGAACCAGGCGGTGTGAGCCAGCAGCTCGGCGAGCGAGGTCTTCATGAGCGTCACCCCAACGACGTTTCGAACGCGTCCATTAAACCGATCGTGACCGCGCGGGCGGCGTCTGCGCCGGAAACGCCTCGCGCCAGCTGGCCGCGAAAACTCTGCAGCTGCGCGTCGGCGTCGCCGGAAGCGAGCGCCAGCGCCGACGCTGCGTCAAGCTCTTGGGCGCAGCCCAGCGCCTGCGCATGGCGCGCGAGGTCGCCGCAGCATTGCGCCAGCCACGCTTGCGCGCTGCTTTCGCCGTCCGGGAGCATCAGCATCGCTTCGCCGCCGAAGCGGATCGCCTGCCAGGCGTTCCATTCCAGCCATTCTTCGGAAAAGCGCTCGCGGAAGCTCGTATAGGCGTCGAGATCGTCGCACATCGCGCGCGCCAGCGACGCCGCCAGCGCGAACGCCGGCGCGACGCGCGCGAGCGTCGGCGCCCCGTCGAACACGCGCACTTCCAGGGTATCGTGACGGTGGCTTGGCCGGACGAAGCCAAGGAAGCGATAGTTCACGCCAGGGTCGGCAAACGGGCTTTGCGCGCGCATGATGGCGCTTGCGGTTTCGCGGAACGCCATGAAGTCGGCGAAGCGATCGAAGCGCGGGAAATTGCCCGATCGCGGCCGCCCGGAGAGCATGCCCAGGCGATAGCTTTTCAAGCCGGTGTCCTCGCCTTCGTAGAGGGGCGAATTGGCGGTCATCGCGATCAGCAACGGCGCGAACGGCGCAAACAGCCACGCCAGTCGCGCGCGCAAGTCGGCGTCGCCCAGGCCGATATGCAGATGAAAGCAGCCGGTCAGACCGCGGAAATAGAGCAGACCGTAGTCGTTCGAGCGCTCGGCGATGGCGGTGTTGGCGTGGCGCGCAACCAGGTGCCAGCGCGCGAACGGATGCAGGCCCGCCGACAGAACGCGGGCCCCATGTGCATGCGCCACCGCGTGCGCACGGCGGCGCTTGTCGGCGATGTCGGCGGCAAGCGTCGCCAGATCGGCGCAACTCGCGGTCTTCAGTTCGAATTGCGCGCGCATCGATTCCGCGGAAACATGCACGCCGAGCCGCTCGGCGATCGCCGCCGCCAACCCGCCGTCAGCGTCGTGGACCAGCGCCCCGCTGGGCGCGCAGAGGAAGATCTCCTCCTCAAGCCCAAGCGTGAAATCGCTCATGGCGCCGCCTCCGCGGGCGTACAGCCGCGCAGCGTTTCCAGCATCAGCCATTGCACGATATCGGCGAGCGCGCTTTCTTCGGGATAACGTTGCTCGTCGCGGCCGCGGCGCGCCTCCTGCTGGCGCACGGCGCTATTGCCGCGCGACTCCAGCCCGGCGAGGGCCGCGGCGGCCTGCGGCGGCGCCGTCGCTGCGAGTTCGCCCAGCACTTCGCCCAGCGCCGGGCGCAGCGCCAGCGGCCCCGCCTCGGTCTGCAGCACCGCGTCGCGGCCATACTTGCAGGCGCGCCAGTAATTCTCACGCTTCACCAGCGGACCTTCGCTTGTCAGCCGGCGGTTGAGCCCCGCGCAACCGCCCTGCAGCAGCGCCGCAACCACAGCCAGCACCGCCAGCGCATCCGGGGCGCAAGTGGTCACGTCGAAGCGCAAGCTCGCCATCCCCTCGCGCGACAGCGACAGCGGCCGCAAAGCGCCCCACCCTTGCGGCAAGCGCGCCGCCAGCGCCGCCGGCCGCAAGGCGAAGTTTGCGGCGAGCTCCGCGGCAGTCAGATACGCTGCGCCCGGACCTTCGCCGAGAATGCTCTGCACCACGCTTTGGTAGCCGCTGTCCTTGCCGTTCCAGTAGCGCGACGAGCCGGTCAGCGGCGTCGCCAGCAGCGCCGCGAACTCAAGCGTTGCGAGCTTGGCCGCTGCGTCCGCGCCGAGCTCTATGTCGAGCCACATCGCCATGACCAGGGCTGAACGGTTGGCGACAATGTCTCCGGCGCGCGGGAAGTCGCGCCAATTGGCGCTGGGATGCGTGCTCGCCGCCAGCGGCGCTTGCCCTGAGTGTGCGAGCGCGTCGGCGGCCGCGCTTCGGTTTGCGCTGAAGCGGCCGTAAAGCGCAGCCATGTCGGTTCCAAAACCGGTCTCGCACGCCATCCGCACGACCGAGGTCGCCGCCGCAACCGGGGCGCCGCTCTCGGCATCGACGACAAACAGGCTCTCGCGCAGCCGCATG
>CAZNTI010000184.1:2079-4762 GCA_964575885.1 uncultured Terricaulis sp. | reverse complement strand
CCAGCCACATGGCGTGAGAAACGAGGCTGACCGCCATGTCGGCGTTGATCGCGGCTTCGATCTCCTCGGCGCGGGCGCCGGTGTAGCGCTTGATCAACACGCCTTCGTACAAATGATCGGCGATAATGACGCGCTCGTGCTCGTCGATCGACAGCGCAAAATAACCGCCGGGATCCTCGCGCAGCACCGGCTTGCCGGTGTCGGGATTGATATCGTCGTCGCGGTCCCAGGCGGCGGCGACGCTCTCGCCCACGGCGAACCGCGGACTGGCGGGATCGGCGCCGAGCGAATGGCTGATCACCGTGATCGCGCCGGCCGGCAACCCGGCCCGCTCGGCGACGAAACGCTGCAGCGCCATCAGACCGTAGACGTTCTCAAGCCATGCCGTGAGCAGATTGTGCGAGCGATACGTCGCTGTGAGCGAAAGCTTGCCCTCACTGCGGCGGAAAAAGAGCGTGGTAAGGCACGGCACGCTGGAGTCGCGCTCGTCGTCGCCCAGATCGCGTGCGGTGTCCCACAGCGCAATGTAGGCGTGCCGGGTTTCGGCATTTTCGCGCAGCCGCGCGGCGGCCGCTTCCAGCGCATCGACGGGGCCTTCGCCCGCGTCGAAGAAATTCCGCAGCCGGTTGCCGTAGGTGTAGGAAATGCTCTCCGGCAACACGGGATCGAGAATCTTTTTTTGATAAGCGTGAAAGCGCTCCAGATCGAAACCGTAGGCTTCCAATTGCTCGGCGCTTTCCTCGACCGGATCCGAGATCACCACGCGCGCATTCAACAGCTCAAGGCGCATGCCTTTGCCCAGCGTGACCGGGCGCCCGAAGCGCATCACGCGCGTGACCAGCTCTCGCCAGGCCTCCAACGGGCGCCGGCGCAGCACCTGGTGCGCAGCGACGTGCGATGGCCGGTAGCTGAAATCGGCGGCGGTCGGTTTGGGAATATCCACACGCCGCCGGCGCCCGGCGGCTTCGGCGCGCGGCAGGCTGCGGAAGTGATCGCGCAACTGCATGGCGAGGTCCGGCGTCGAGAGCTGACCGAAATGCCGATAGGTCAATTGCGCGCGCAGCGCCGCCTCGTCGAAATCCGGAACGTCGGGAAAATAGCGCGCGGTGCCGACGATCCGGCGCATCCGCTTGCCGAGGATCACCGCCGGCTCGGTCCCCTCCGCCAAGAACGCCGCGATCTCGCGCGCGCAACCGGAGAGGTCCTGGCCGGCGGAGGCGAGGTGGCGGACCTGGGGATTGTTGAGCAGGTTGCAGAACATGGCGTACATGCCGTCGCCATAGAGATTGCCGACCACGGCGATGCGGCTTTCTTCGGAGACCAGTTTCGGGTCGGCGTCGCGGAGTTTCTCCAAGCCCTTGGCGAGCGGCGACCAAAACGTTGTAAAGCCGGCGTCGCCCAACGGATTGAGCAGCTTCAGGCGCCCGCCGTAATAGAGCGGCTCAAATCCTGTGTCCTGCATGCCTCGGGCCGTCCGGCTCCATGGCGCCGCCGGCGCGGCGCGGTTCTGCGCGCGCGGCGGACGCGATTCGCAGCTCAAGATAGCGACGGCGGCGCGCCTGCGCCATGATTCGGGTGCGATCAGCCGGCGAAGGCGCGCTCGATGACGAAGCTGCCGGGCTCGCTGTTTGCGCCCTCGACGAAGCCGCGCGCTTCGGCGATGGCTTTCATGTCCTTCAGCATCGACACCGAGCCGCAGATCATGATGCGGTCCTGGGCTGGATCGAGCGGGGGAAAATCGAGCCGTCCGAAAAGCTCGCCCTCTTCGATCAGCGTGGTGATGCGCCCCTGCAGCGGGTGCGGATCACGGGTGAGGCTGGTGACATGACGCAGCTGGAGGCGCGCGGCGTCGCCAACCAGCGGATCCGCCTGCGCGGCGGCGACGATTTCGGCGCTGTAGGCCAGTTCGGCGCTGGTGCGGCAGCTGTGGGTGAGGATGACTTCGTCGAAGCGCTCATAGGTTTGCGGCTCGCGAATGAGGCTCGCGAACGGGGCAACGCCAGTGCCCGTCGAGATGAGCCACAGACGCCGCGCCGGCGTCAGCGCGTCGAGCACCAGCGTTCCGGTCGGCTTGCGCCCGAGCAGGATCAAATCGCCGGGCTCGATCCGCTGCAGCGTGCCGGTCAGCGGTCCGTCGGGAACTTTGATCGAGTAGAATTCCAGATCCTCGCTCCAGGCCGGACTGGCGATCGAGTAGGCGCGCAGCAGCGGCTTGCCCGCCTGCATCAGCCCAAGCATCACGAACTCGCCGGAGCGGAAACGAAACGATGCCGGCCGCTCGCACGCGAACGCGAAGAGGCGATCGGTGTAGTGCTTCACCCTGGCGACGCGCACAAAGTGGAGGTTCGCCGGCGGCGGCGTGAGGAGAGCGCCCTGGTCTGCCATTGCTGCCTTAGTTCATAACCGATGCTGCGGAGTTGGCGCCGGGGGCGCCTCAATCAAGCCGCGCAGCGCCAAACGCGCGCGCGCGTCAGCCACCAGAGCGTCGAACGGCGCGCCCTCGGCGCGCAATGTCGCACGCGCTTGCGCGATGTCGTCGAGCGCCTCGGCCCAGTCCTGCGTGAACGCGCTCTCGAGCCGCTCACGCGCCGCACGCGCCACGGCGGGGCTGGCGCCGCCGGTTGCGGCGGTGAGCGTCAGGCGGCCACGGCGCACCACTGCCGGCGTGTGAAAATCGCACAAA
>CAZNTI010000184.1:0-2069 GCA_964575885.1 uncultured Terricaulis sp. | reverse complement strand
ACATTGACGAGAACGTGCGCCGCGCGCGCGGCCGTGGCCAGAACCTCCGCCCGCTCGGCGGGCAGGTCGGCGATCCACACGGCGTGGTAAGCGGCAAGCTCGGCCGCATTGGGCAGGCGCCGCTCCAGCCGTGGGCCGGCCGCCGCCGCCAACGCCTCGCTCGGCGCATCCGACCAGACGTCAGGCCCGGCGCCGCCGGCGGCGAGCCATTCCATGCGCCGCAGCGCAAGGGCGCCGCGACCAATAAGCGCTATGCGCGCGTGCGCGGGATCAAGATAAACCGGGATCATGCCGCCGCCGCCTCAAGGGCAGAACGCGCCGCCGCCGCGACATCGCCAACCACCATAATGGCCGGACCCTCGCCCAGCTCCGCCGCCAGCGCCGGCAACTGGCCCAGAACGCCGCGGACAACACGCTCCTCCACGAGCGAAGCGCTTTCGATGAGCGCCACCGGACGCTCCGGCGTCAGCCCGCGCGCAAGCAGCGCCTCGCGCACCCGCTCAGCTTGCGCCGCGCCCATATAGATTACCGCGGTTTCAGCGGCGGCCGCCGCGTGCGCCCAGTGCATGGCGTCAGCCTCGCCCCGCGCCACCGTCGGCGTCACGAAGGCCACCGAACGCGATACCCCGCGCGCGGTGAGAGACGCGCCCAACGATGACGCAGCCGCAAAGCCCGCGCTCACGCCCGGCACCGTCACCACCGGAACGCCGGCGGCGCGGCAGGCGTGCAGCTCCTCGCTGGCGCGCCCGAACAGGTGCGGATCGCCGCCCTTGAGGCGCACCACGACCGCGTGTCGCTGGCCCATGCGCACCAGCAGCCTGGAGATAAAGCGCTGATCGACGGACGGGCGATTGGCGCGCTTGCCGACATTGTAGAGTTTCGCGCGCGCCGCCAGCGCCAGCACCTCGGCGCTCACCAGCGCATCGTGGAGCACGACGTCGGCCTCAGCCAACAGCCGCGCGGCGCGCAGCGTCAGCAGATCAACAGCGCCAGGGCCGGCGCCCACAAGATACACGGTCCCGCTCATGTCACGATCTCCCGGATCATGCCGGCGGCGGCGGTCTGATTGGTGTCTGGATCAAACACCACAAAGGCGCCGGTGGCGGGCCGATCGACGTAGAGATCGGCCAGGATCGGATCGCGGGTGGCGACCGTCACGCTGGCGATGTCGTTAAACCGCAGCATCGTCGCGGGGGCCTCTCCCAAGGTCGCGATATCGCGCACGAAGCGCACCTCCTCGATCAGCGCTTGGGTCTCCAGCGCACCCTGGCGCAAGCGATAGCGCCGGCCCGGGGTCCACGCGTGCTCATCGAGCCAGCACAGATCGGCAACCACGCGCCTCGTATAGGCCACGCCGATGTCGGCGATGACGCCCCCCCGGCCCAAGTCGCGCTCGTCCTGCAGTTCAACGGCGACCGAAGCGCCCGCCCCCGCATGCGCAACCGCGCCGCCATGCACGAGCACCCGCTTGACCGTAGCGGGGACCGCGCCCGCGCCCGCGCGCACCTTGTCGCCGGGGCGCAGCGCTCCGGATTCGATGCGCCCGGCATAGAGCCGCGAGTCGCCATCGCGCAGCACCACCTGCACCGGCAGCCGCAGGGCAAGATTGGCGGGGCGCGCGTGGCGCATCTCCAGCAATTCGATCAAGGTCGGCCCGTCCCACCAGTCGCCGCCGCCGCGCACAACGATGTTGTCGCCGCTTTTGGCCGAGACCGGCACGAAGGCCACGCGCTTCAGGCCCAGCGCTCCGGCGACATCGCCGAATGCGGCGCGCACGTCCTCGAATCGCGCTTGCGACCAGCCGACAAGATCCATCTTGTTGACGGCCACGATCACGTCGAGGCCCATGAGCGCAGCGATCGCCGCGTGTCGGCGCGTCTGCGGCTTCAGCGCGCCCTGCTCAAGCCGCGCGGCGTCCACCACCAGCACCGCCACGTCCGAGACGCTGGCGGCGGTGACCATGTTGCGGGTGTATTGCTCGTGACCGGGCGCATCGGCGATGATGAAGCTCGTACGCGGCGTCGCGAAATAGCGATAGGCGACGTCGATGGTGATGCCTTGGGCGCGCT
>CAZNTI010000183.1:0-4771 GCA_964575885.1 uncultured Terricaulis sp. | reverse complement strand
ATTGAACCAAGACGGTCAGCGGATGATGGAACCGTGGATGTACGGCGCCGGTACGAGGGCGATCAACTCATAGGCCTGGCGCGACTGCTGATCGACGCGAGCGGGCGTGCGGTTGAGACAACCCAGCCGATGTTCGCAACCACGGTGCGCATCGTCGAGGCGGACCGCGAGACGGCGCGCCGGGCTCACCGGCCCTATAGCGTTATGCCGAACATGATGATCCGGTCACCGTTCCGAATCTCCAACCTCGCCGCGCAACGCCATATCCGCTATCGCTTCGGGTTTACCGAGGACATGGAATTCCTGCCGCCGCAAACCGGCGAGCAGCGGATCGCGGCGACGCCGGGGTTCGTCACCATCGATATCTGCGACGGGTGCGGCCCCGGGCTCAGTTCGCAGACCTCAAGCCTCGCCGATGCATTGCGCCCAACGGCATGGCTGCAAAGTGATCATCCGCGGCTTCGCGCCATGGCCGCGCCAGTCGCACGCCTCGAGGTCTCGGATGCGCGTAAAATGAACATGCTGCTGGAGCGCGCGCGGCCCTATCTCGCGGAGATCGATTTCCGCGGCCATCATACGGCGCTCGATACGCTGTCGCGCCGCGCCGGCGATTGCACCGAGGCGGCGGTGCTGCTGGCCGCGCTCGGGCGCGCCGCCGGCATCCCGACGCGGGTCGCCAGCGGCTCGTGTATTCCCGAGCGCGCTACCACGGCGTCAGCAATGTATTCATGCCGCACAGCTGGACGCTGGCTTGGGTGGACGGCGAATGGCGCAGCTTCGACCTGGCGCTGGACAGTTTCGACAGCACCCATATCGCGTTGGTGATCGGCGACGGCGATGCGCGTTCGATCGCCGCCGCCGCTCAGCTTGCGAGCCTATTGCGCTGGGAGGGGATCGCCGAGGTCCGCGTCGGCCCCGGGTGAAGCGTCCGCCGCCGGCGCGGCCTCGACAGCCCCCGATTGCGCAAGCGCGGGCTCGAACACCACGGGAAGCTCCGGTGTCGCCTCGTCGGCCTCGTCGGAAATCAGCGCCGCCTGGTCGGGCGTCTTGATCGCCCCTACGATGACGATTTGGCGCATATCCTCGACGTCTTCCGCCGCAGCGCCGAGGGGGGTCGCGAACGTCGCGGCCGCGAGTACGGCAGCTGCGGCGCGCGCCAGGGGAAATCTGTACGACACGCAAATCTCCTGTTTATGGGAACGCAACAACGCCAGGCGCTCGACCTCGGCAAGCGCCTCCAGGTCGTGTACTTCGCGCTCGCACAAGCTGCAGAACTTGTCGCTGACGATGTCGGAAAGAGCGCCCGGATAAGGGCATTGGCTGTCGATCTTCGGAAGTTTGGACATTCCCGCCTCCTTTGTGGCGACAGCAGCGTCGGTCGCGAGCGCGCGTTCGCACAATCGCATTCGCGTGAACGCGCGTGCGCTCCCGTACTTGTGATCGAGGTCGTGGCAACCGGCAAGCCGGCGCGCGCGCTACCCAGCGTGTGCGCGGGCGGGTTCGCCCGACGAGATTGACGCTTCGATTCGGTAATTCTGGCCGTCGGCATCAGTCCGGCAATGCAGCGTTTTCAGCCGCGCCGCGATGCGCTCCGCAGGGGGCGCGGCAAATCGGATGGCCGCCGCAGATAGGATCGCGCGCCCTTCGTGACGAAGCGGGCGGCTGAGCTCGTCGAGGCCCCGCCAACTCCAGAATGCGGCTTCCGTGAACGGGACAGATACGGCGAGCCTTGTGGTGCGCTCCGGCCCAAGCGCCACCACAAGCGCCGCCGCAGTCACCGCCAAGGCCTGAGCTAGGTTCATCGCAAACTCCCTCCGCGTTCGGACGCGGCATAGGGCAGCCCCGTGTCAGCCTGTTGGCGCGGCTGAAACAATGCCGCAACATTTCGGCAGACCGCCGCAACGCTGCGGCGAACGTCAGTCCACAGAGGTGGCGACCACAGCGCCGGCCTCAAGTGTGCGGTGCACGGGACAGCGATTGGCGATCTCGATGAGCTTTTCTCGAAGCTCAGGCGCAAGTTCGCCTTCGACGCTGATGCGCCGCTCGAAGCGGTCGATCCTGCCGCCGGCGGCCCGCTGCTCGTCGGTGCACACGTCGCAATCCTTGGCGTGGATCTTCTCATGGCTGACGCCGACGCGCAGGCGCGGCAGCGACAGCTGCTTGTGTTCGGCGTAGAGACGCAGCGTCATCGACGTGCACGCAGCCAGCGCCATCGCGACCAGATCGTAGGGCGACGGCCCCGAATCGAGGCCGCCGAACTCAACCGGCTCATCGGCGAACAGGCGATGCGGGCCGGAAACAAGATAATTCTGGAACCTGCCGGCGCCGGTCTCCATCGCGAGCGCAGTGGCGCTGTTTTCCTCCGTCGCGGCCGACGCCGCCGCCGGCAAGAACCGCGAGGCCCACGCCGCGATCACGTTTGCCGCGTAGGCGGCGTCGTTGGCGTCGGTGAGGAGATGGTCAGCGTGGTCGAGCGAAACGAAGCTCTTGGGATGCTTGGCGGCGAGGAAAATGTCGGTGGCGTTGTCGATGCCGACAGTCTGGTCGAGCGGCGCGTGCAGGATGAGCAGCGGCTTTCTCATCTCGCGCACCCGGTCGAGCAGCCGGTGTTGGCCAACATCGTCGAGGAATTGCTTTCTGATACGGAACGGGCGGCCGGCGAGGCTGACTTCGGCCTCACCGGACGCCGCGATTTCATCGACCTTGGCGGCGAAGGACTTCACGACGTGGTCGGCGGTGGAGGGAGCGCCGATGGCGGCGATCGCGCGTACTTCCGGTATCTCGCCAGCCGCCGCCAACACCGCAGCCCCGCCGAGCGAGTGGCCCACGAGCAGCGCTGGCGCTTGCATATGCGTGCGCAGCCAGTCGGCCGCCGCGATCAGGTCCTGGATGTTTGAGGAGAAGTTGGTGTTGGCGAAATCGCCGCCGGAATGGCCAAGCCCGGTGAAATCAAAGCGCAGCACCGCAACGCCGTGCATGGCCAGTTCGCCGGCGATCGTGCGCGCCGCAGCGAGGTCCTTCGAGCAGGTGAAGCAATGGGCGAAGATAGCGGTGGCCCGCACCGCGCCCGCCGGCGAATCCAGTCGCGCGGCGAGCTGGTCGCCGCTGCCGCTGGTGAAGGTGATTTTCTGGGTGGTGAGTTGCATGGCCGCCTCCGCCAGCGAGTACGCACGCAACCCTAGCAGGGTTTCGCCCGACAGCGCTGGTAAAGTCAGCCTAGGGGGTAAATCCGTCGGCGGCTTCGTTGAAGGTAGCCGAGAGCTCAGTCCCGATCGGGATCACCGCCGCGAAGATCGCCATGGCGATCAGCGACGCGAGCAGGGCGTACTCGATCGCGGTGGCGCCGCGCTCGTCGCGGAGGAAACGGCGAAGGCTCATGGCGTACGCTCGATCAGGCGGTTGACGAGGCCGACGTCGGCCGGGGGCATGGCGTAGCCGCGCAGCGCAGCGGGGCGCACCCATGCCATCGCTTGCGCCGAATTGGGGTCGAGTTTGGCGTCGCCGCTCCAGCGCGAGGCCAGATAAAGCGGCATCAGCAGATGAAAGTCCGTGTACGCGTGCGACGCGAACGCGAACGGATCGAGAGCGTCAGGCTCGACGGTCAAATCCAGTTCCTCCTTCAGCTCGCGGACAAGCGCATGTTCCGGCGCTTCGCCCGGCTCGACCTTGCCGCCGGGAAACTCCCAGAGCCCGCCGAGCTGCTTGTGCTGAGGCCGCTGCGTGATCAGCACCCGCCCCGATGAATCCAACAGCGCGGCCGCCGCCACCAGGAGCAGAGGCCGCACAGAGTGTGCACCATCGCCTATTTGCATGAAGAAGCCGTGTGAAAGGTTGGTTTAGGAACGATTAGCGCTAACGGCGGCGGCGCTCACCCAGCCGCGTCGAAGGCCTTCTTGAGATAGCCGATGATTTTGGCGTCGACTGCATCGACGCTGCCAAGCGGCACGATGTATTGGCACATGCCGCCGGGAGGCGCAGGCTTAACGCGCGAGTCGGCGATATCGTCCTTCAGGTTTAGTCCGAGCTCGAAGCGGTCGTTGGTCTTGGGCCCAAGCATCGCAAACTGCTTCTTGCGCCGCAGCGACACGTAGCCCTTCTTCGGCGCGATCTCGAACTGGCCCATCTCGACGACGGCGGCCATCAGCGCGTCGTGAATGGGGCGCAAGTGCGCCTTCTTGCCGGAATAGATTTCGGCCAGCACGGCGTCCGTCGACGCCCCGGAGGCCTTGGCGGCGCTGGCCCCGTCGGACTTAAGGGCGATGTGCGTCAGCGTGTTGGCGTCGCCGTGGCCCAGCCCGTAAGTCTCCATCAGCCAGCTGCGGATCTCGCCGTGCTTGGACGCGCCGCAGCCTTGAACCGCGCGGGTCAGCTCGGCGAGCGATTTTTGGGTTTTCTTTTCGATGTTGGCGAGCTGGGTCGCGATCGCCTTTTCCATGTCGGCCATAACACGCCTCCCGCGGCGAGCTTGCGCTGGGCCGGGCATGCAAGCAACGGTCAGTTTCAGGCGCTCGTCCCCACGGCTGCGGCCAGTCGGCGGGCGCCGTCTGCGCCACTGAAGCGGAACAAGCGGGCGCGCGCAGCGGCGTCGCCTCGGTTGGGGCTTTCCGCGCTGACCTTCGCCCACGCAGCGTCGAACGTCTGACGCAGGAACGCTTCGTCGGTCGTGCCATCGACGACGAAAACCACCCGCGACAGAGGCGCGAGTTCCAGCAGCGCTTCGATCTCGAACACGCAGCCCTGATTGTTGGGCGCAAAGCCGCGCAAATCCATC
>CAZNTI010000182.1:0-4775 GCA_964575885.1 uncultured Terricaulis sp. | reverse complement strand
CTTGGCATGGACGAGCTTAGCGAAGACGACAAACTGACCGTCGCTCGTGCGCGCAAGATCGAACGCTTCCTCAGCCAGCCCTTCCATGTCGCCGAAGCCTTCACCGGCTCGCCCGGCGTGCTGTGCGATCTGAAAGACACCATCCGCGGCTTTAAGGGCCTCGTGAACGGCGACTACGACCATCTGCCCGAACCGGCCTTCTACATGGTTGGCTCCATCGATGACGCCGTCGCCAAGGCGCGCAAGCTTGCGGCGGAGGCGGCGTAATGGTTGGCGGCGCGTCGCACAGCCAAGTCGCCGCCAAGCTCGTCGCCGAAGGCTGTTTGGCGCATGTTGCTGGTGCGGTGCAGGGCAAGATGGGCGCACAACCGATCGTGCTCAGCGAGCTCGAGCGCGCCGACGCCGGCTTGAGCCAAGGCGGCAACACCATGTTCTATCCGATACCGCCGACCGGTGTTTTCCTCGACCTCAACGGCGCCCAGGCGACTGTTTGGTTTACCCAGGGCGACGCGGGTCAGGCGCTCTCCGCCGTCGAGAGCCGCATCAAGCAGGCGTATCCCCGCACCAAGCAGCTGAAAGATGAGGCGCACCCGCGCGACCCTGAAATGCGGCTGCGCGCCCTTGAGGTTGATTGCGGCAACGCCCGGCTCGCGCTCGTGGAGATCGAGTATCCAGCGCCGGGAAAGCCTGCGAACAAGTTCCTCACGCGCGTTGTGGCGCAGCAGCGCAGGAGTTGACCGTCATGCAGCACAGCGAAGTCGTCGCCAAGCTCGCCATCGATGGTGTGGTCGCGTTCTGGGGAGGTGCGGCAAAGGGCGAGCTGGGCATCAAGCCGCGCGTGCTCACGCCGGCGGAGCGCACGGAGCTTGGCATGGCCGACATCGGTGACACGCTCTACTATCCGGTCGGGACGAGCGGGGTGTTTTTTCACGCCGACGGCGCATTCACGACGATCTGGTACGCCAACGCCGATTGTCAGAACGCGCTGCGGGCGTTGCACACGGCGGTGATCAGCCGTTACCCGGCAGCCAAGCCGTCGTCGGATCTGCCGCATCCGATCGAGCCCAGTTTCGGACAGCGTGCGTACAATATCCAATTGCCCAACGGCCGCTTGGCGGTCGTCGACGCGATTTACCCAAACGGCCCGGCCCGCAACCCGAAATTTATGGTGCGCGTGAGCCTCTTCAATCGGCAGCAATAAACATGGCTGACAAACTTCACTTTGCTTTGGTGTCGCCCGAGCGGGAATTGTTCAACGGCGAGGTTGACCACGTTGTCGTGCCGGGCTCGGAAGGGGAGTTCGGCGTTCTGCCCAACCACGCTCCGGTCATGAGCGTGATCAAACCGGGGGCGCTCAAGGTCATCGAGGGCGGCGCCGAGCGGCGCATCTTCGTCAATGGCGGCTTCGCCGATGTCACGCCGGAAGGGCTGACCGTGCTGGCCGAGGACGCTGTCGACCTGGCCGACATCATCCCCGTTGAACTCGAGCAAGAGATCAAGAACGTCCAGGAAGATCTCCGAGACGCCAACAGCGACGCCAAGCGTGAGGCTGCCGCTCTGAAGCTCACGCGCCTCGAATCGATCCGCGCCGCGCTGGCGCGCTAGCGGGCGTGGCGGGTTTGGGCGCGGTCATGTAACATCGCGCCTATGCTGCATGCGCATCTCTGGCCCGCGCTGATCGGGGCCGCCTTGGGACTTGCTCTAGCGGCGTACGCGGGCCTGTGGCTGGCGCGGCGGTGGCGCGTGCTCACCAGGCCGTCGCGCTGGAGCGCGCTGGCGCTGATCGCGCTGTTCGAGGGCGCGTATTGGCTGAACGTCTATGCCTGGTTCGTCGAGCCCAACATGCTCGTCGTACGCCGCGTCGAAATCGTGAGTGAGCATTGGCAGGGCGCGCCGCTTACCATCGCCGCCCTAAGCGACACGCATGTCGCCAGTCCGCATGTCGACGCTGCGCGTATGGGGCGCATTGTCGAGCGCGTGAACGGGCTGCGTCCGGACCTGGTGGTGCTGTTGGGCGACTATGTCGGCGGACACGCGCCTGAACCCGAGCGCTCACCGCGCCAGCAGCAGCAGGTGCTAGGCGGCATCGCCACCTTCGCCGCGCTGCGCGCGCCGCTCGGGGTGGTCGGCGTGATCGGCAACCATGACGTCTGGTACAGCCGTGCATCAATAACCCAGGCGATGGAAGCCGCCGGCGTCGCCGCGCTCTGGAACCGCAACCTCACCATCGTCCGCGACGGCGGCGATGTGACCATCGTTGGGCTCGCCGATCTCGACACCGGCGATCCGGATTTCGCCGCAGCGCTGGACGGCGCGCCCGCCGGCGTCGATACGATCGTGCTGTCGCACTCGCCCGATCCGTTTATAGACATGCCGCCGGGACCGGCGCTCATGCTCGCTGGCCATGGCCATTGCGGGCAGGTGAGCATCCCTTTCCTTGGTCGCCCGATCACGCCGCTGCGCAATCAGCGCTACGCCTGCCATCTCGTGGAGGAGCGCGGCCGGCGCATGTTCGTCAGCGCTGGCATCGGCACGAGCATCATCCCAGTGCGCTTCCTCAACCCGCCCGAGATCGTGCTGATCACCGTCCGTCCAGCCAACGCCATCGCTGCAGCTTAGACTAAGAGGCGCCTGCGCCTTCGCCGAGCCCGAACAGCGATAGCGCTTTGCGTTTGGCCTTGGCCGGCTTCGGCGCGATCGCGCGCGCTTCCAGCCACTGCAGGGCCAGATGCGACACCTCCATGGCTTCCGGTTCGCCCACCAGCCAGTGGCTCATCTGCGGGAATTCGTGGAAGTGCGCCTGGCCCCCAGGAAAGCGCTGGATCACCCGCCTCACCGTGCTGGCGGGGTTGACGCGGTCGCGCCCGCCGGCAAGCCCAAGCACCGGCGCAGCGATGCGGTAGACGGGCGCCTGGCTTGCCATAGAGGTGTCCGACCACCATTGGACCGCCTCGCGGATCGCGCGGCCGCTCTCAGGCACGAAACGCGCAAACGCATGGCGGGCATCCTCGCGCGCCAAGCGGTCGAGCGTCGTGGCGCGCGCGACCCTGTAGTCCGGCGGCACCGGCCTGCGCCAGTAATCGCCGAGCAGCGACAATCCGAAATGATTGCCGTGTTCCTCCAGCGTCGTCGGCGGCACGCCCCATGGCGCGCTCGGCGCGAGCAGGATTAGCCCGGCGATCGGCGCGCTCATCGCGGCAAGTTGTACAACAAGCCCGCCGAGCGAATGCCCGGCCAGCACTGGCGGCGCACGCAGGCTGCGCACGTAGTGCGCAACCGCGCGCGCATAATCCTTCAGGCCGGTTTGAGCAAGCTGCTCGAGATCGGCGCCACGTTCGTGGTGAGGCAAGTTCGGGGCATGGGTTTCAAAGCCCGCGGCCTCGAAAGGCTCACGGAAACTGTCGAAAGCCCAGCCGCCGCAGAACGCCCCATGCACGAACACGATGGGCGTTACGACGGGAGAACGTTTCATGCGGACGCAGCCTCTGCGGCGCCCATCGGGCAGATTCTCATTTGGATTCCCCCACGCTGTATTTCTTGAAGCGTCGCGCGACTTCCTCGTACGTGCTCCGTTTGAATGGAATTACAAGGTCTGGCGCTGCCTCCAAAGAGCCCCAACGCCAATCGCTGAATTCCGGCGAATGTGCATCGAGTCTGATATCAGCGTCACGCCCTTTGAATCGAAACGCAAACCATTTTTGCTTCTGCCCAATATAGCGTCCGCGATGTTTCATTTGTTTGCGAATGTCAGTGGGCAATTCGTAATAAATCCAGTCCTCTGTTTCTTCGAGCAAATCCACCAATGCTGGCGGCACGCCTATCTCTTCTTCGAGTTCGCGCAGCGCCGCTTGACGCGGCGTCTCGCCGTCGTCGACGCCGCCTTGCGGCATCTGCCACTGATATGGCCCTTCCGCGCCGAAACGCTTTCCCAAAAATACCATGCCGTCACGGTGAAACACCGCAAGGCCGACATTGGGGCGAAAGAGGTGCGTATTCCTGGGTGTTGTCATCGGCGTGCGGCGCGTGCGTTAAGCACGGCCGACGCCGGCGCGAGTTGATACCCGCGGCCCTCGATGTCTCGCGCCCAGCGACTGACCTGCTCCATGGTCACGGGATAGGCAAAACCGGCGCCGATAGCGCTCTGATTCTGGAGGGCGAGCGCCTCCAAATTGAGCAATTGCTCGTCGATCGCTTCCGCTTCGCGGCGCGCATCGATAATGCGGTCTGCGGCGGTAACGGGCAGCCCTGCGCGTTGCGCTTCGGTGCTGAGCGCGGTGCGCTGGCCGATGCCGCTGGAGATGAACACCAGACCGCGGCGACGCAACGCCTGCACCACGGGCTGCGCCGCTTGCGCCGAGGTGGCGAAGCGTGCGCCCTGGTAGTTGGTGACACCGAAATAGCCCGATCCGCGCGACAGCAATTGCTCCAGCCGGGTGATGTTTTGTTGCGCCGCAGCGGTGGCCAGCAACGTCTCCGGGCCGGTGTCGTCAGCGGCGGGATCGAAGGGCTCCATCGGCAGTTCGAGCATGACTTCATGCCCGCGGGCGCGCGCGCGGTCGATCCAACTTTGCAGGTTGTTGGCGTAAGGCACGAACGACAGCGTAACTTCCGGGGGCAATTCGTCGATCGCCTGGGTAGTGGCGCGGGCATTGAAGCCGAGGCCGCCAACCACGACCGCGATTAGCGGGCGACCGGCGCGCGCGCTGTACGGGCGGGCGTAGGCCTGCGCCGGCGTACGGCCATTGGCGGCGACAATCGGTAGCGGCCCGTTCGGC
>CAZNTI010000181.1:0-4792 GCA_964575885.1 uncultured Terricaulis sp. | reverse complement strand
TTTGCTCAGGGACAACCTTTTACCCTCCAGCAAGCCGCCGCGGCTCCTTCAGCGCGGCCGGCCTTGCGGTGGTGTCGGTGGAGTTCGTCTGGGGCGCTGATCCGGAGGAAAAATACGCCGAGGTTGTGCGCGAACTGAACGTCGTCCAACCCACCTTGCCTGACGGCGTCATTGAGGTGCGGGCGCGCCGCTTTAACCCCGCCCAGACCTCCGTCGTGCAACTGGCGCTCACCAGCGAGACCGCCTCGTTCAGGCAATTGGAAGCCTACGCCAAGGCGTTGCGCGATTCCATCGAGCGCGCGCCGGGCGTGCAGGAGGCGCAGGTCTGGGGCGCGCCGCCGGCGGAGGTGCGCGTCGGCGTCGATCTGGATCGCCTGGCTGCGTACAGCATGCCGCTCGCGGCGGTCGTCGACGCTTTGCAGCGCGAAGGCGCCGACACCCCGATCGGCGCCGTAGAAGCCGGTGGGCGTCGCTTCAACCTGCAAGCCTCTGGCTCGTACAACAGCCTCGAAGAAATCGCGGAGGTGCCGCTGCGGGCCGAAAACGGCTCGGTGCTTACCGTCGGCGACGTGGCGGAAGTGAGCTGGGCCAATGACGAGCGCGCCCACATCACCCGCTACAACGGCGCGCGCGCGGTGTTCGTGAGCGCCCGCGGGCGTTTGGGCGAGTCCATCTTTCCGCTGCTCGAGGGCGTGCGCGACCGCGTCGAGACATTCGAGGCCTCGCTGCCGGCCGAAGTCCAATTGCACCGCGGCTTCGACCAGTCCGAGACTGTGAGCCATCGGCTCGGCACGCTGGCGCGCGACTTCTCCATCGCCATCCTTTTGGTGCTGATCACACTGCTGCCGCTCGGCTTTCGCGCCTCGGTGGTGGTGATGGTTTCGATACCGCTCTCGCTCGCGATCGGGGTGGTGGCGATGCAGCAGTTGGGGTTTTCGCTCAACCAGCTCTCCATAGCGGGCTTTGTGCTGGCGCTGGGGCTGCTGGTGGACGATTCCATCGTCGTCACCGAAAACATCGCCCGGCATCTGCGCGAAGGCATGAGCCCGCGCGAGGCCGCGATCGCCGGGGTGGGCGAAATCAACGTTGCGGTGATCGGCTGCACCGCGGCGCTCTTGTTTGCATTCCTGCCGATCATGGCGCTGCCGGAGGGTGCGGGCGCGTTCACGCGGTCGCTGCCGGTGGCGGTGGTGACCACCATCCTGGCGTCGCTGTTCGTGGCGTTGACGATCATTCCGTTCCTGGCCAGCCGGCTGCTGCCGCGCAGCGATTCAGGCAAGTCCAATGCGTTTCTCGACGCCACCATGGGCGCCATCCACAATGTCTATCGCCCGGCCTTGCACGTGGCGCTTGCGTATCCGCGGCGCACCGTGGTGTTCGGCTTGGCGGCGTTCTTCGTGAGCCTGGGATTGGTCCCGCAGCTGGGGTTCAGCCTCTTCCCCGAAAACGACAGCCCCTACTTCCTGGTCGACATCGAAACCCCACAGGGGGCCGCCGTGAGCGAAACCGACCGCGCGGTGATGTTCGTCGATTCGGTGCTGGCCGAGTACGAGCAGATCGAGTGGCGTTTCGCCAACACCGGGCGCGGCAATCCGCAAATCTACTACAACGAGATTCCGCCCGAGCAGATCTCCAATGTCGGCCAAGTCTACGCCCGTTTCGACGAGTGGCATCGCGAAGGCGGCATGGCTGTAATCGAAGAAATTCGCGCCCGATTGGACGCCTATCCTGGCGCGCAGATCAATCTGCGCCGCTTCATCAACGGCCCGCCCATCGACGCGCCGATCGAGGTGCGCATCAGCGGCCCCGACCTCGCCGCCATCGGCGAACTGGCTGGCGAGGTTGAACGCGTGCTCTCTGAAACGCCCGGCGCACGCGACATCTCCAATCCCACCGCCGAACGGCTGCTCGATCTTGATCTCAACGTCGACGAAGGCGAAGCGGCGCTGCGCGGGGTGGCGGCGGGGGCGGTCGATCAGGCGCTGCGCATCGCCGTCGGCGGTCAAAGCGTCGCTGCGTTCCGCGACCCAGCCGGCGATGCGTTTCCGGTTGTGGTGCGCGCCCCGCGCGAAGGCGCCATGCCGGTGGAGGCGCTCGACCAGCTTTATGTTTGGAACGCCGCAGGCGCGGCGCTGCCGCTGCGCGAACTGGTCGACCCGCAACTCGAAAGCGGCCCTGCCTCGATCGACCGCCTGCAGCGCGAGCGGACCGCCACCGTCACCGCCTACGTCGAGACCGGCTTTCTCGCCTCGCGCGTCACCGAGGACGCAGCCGAGCGGCTGGCCGCGCTGCGCCTGCCGCCCGGCTATACGCTGAGCTTCGGCGGCCAGGCCGAGGCGCAGGCGCGCAGCTTCGCGGGGTTTGGACCCGCCGTGCTGATCGCACTGTTCGGGATTATGGCGGTGCTCCTGCTTGAGTTCAAAACCTTCGCCGTCACTGCGGTTGTAGCGTTCGTGATTCCGTTCGGGATCATGGGCGGCCTGATCGCGCTTTGGCTAGGCGGCGAGTCGCTATCGTTCACCGCCATTATCGGCTTCGTGGCGCTGATCGGGATCGAGATCAAAAATTCGATCCTGCTGGTGGAGTTCGCAAATCAGCTGCGGGCGCGCGGGGTGCCCTTGCACGACGCGATCGAACAAGCCGGCGAGGTGCGCTTCCTGCCGGTGCTGTTGACCAGCGCCACCGCCATCGGCGGCATGATCCCGCTACTGCTAGAAGATTCGCCGCTGTTCTCGCCGATCGCCATGGTGCTGATCGGCGGCCTTATCAGCTCGACGCTGATCGCGCGCATCGTTACGCCCTCGATGTACCTGCTGCTGGCCCCGAAGGACAAAGCGCCCGCTGAAGCCGAGTAGACGCGGCCCCGTCAGCCGGCGAGCGGCTCGGCGCGGCCGAGCCGCTCGTCCAAAAAGGCGAACACACGCTGGCGCACCAGCGCATCGTCCATGCCGCGCGCGATGGTTTCGATCTGGGCAATGTCAGCGGCGCTCACGCGCGCGTTCCGGCTGCGCGGGGTCACGCGGAAGACGCGTTCGAGCGGCGTGTGTGCGGCCGACTCGTAATCGTCGAACATTTGCTCCTTGAGCTTTTCACCAGGGCGCAAGCCGGTGAGGCGGATATCGATGGTCTTGCCGGAGCGCTCGATCAAGGTCCTGCCGAGTTCAAGGATCGAATATGGCTCGCCCATGTCCATATAGTAGGCGCTTCCGAGCGGCGCCTGCGGTTCGTCTATGGCCGCCACCGACAGGATGAGGCCCACCGCCTCACGCGCCGACATGAAGAAGCGCTCCATCTCAGGATGGGTGACCTCAAGCGGCCCGCCCGTCTCAATCTGGGCGGTGAAGCGCGGCAGCACCGAGCCTTGCGAGCCGAGCACGTTGCCAAAGCGCACCGCACGCAGCCGCATCGCGGGCGCCGCGTTCGCATCAAAGCCGATCAGGTGCAGCTCAGCCAGCCGCTTGGTGGCGCCCATCACGCATGTGGGCGCGGCCGCCTTGTCCGACGATACCAGCATGAAGTGGCCCGCACCGGCCCGCGCCGACGCCGCCAGCGCGTTGGCCGCCCCGACGAGATTGGTCAGCACGCATTCCGCTGGATGGCGTTCGCCGACATGAACGTGCTTTAGCGCCGCCGAATGGATGACCACGTCCGGCTGGATGCGGCCCATCCAGGCGTTGAGCCGGACGCTGTCGCGGACATCGCACAGCGCCTCGGTCAGCCCGACCCCCGGGTTCAGACGTCGCACCCGCTCAACTATCTCGATGAGGCCGTGATCGAACTGATCGAGCAACGCTATGTGGGCGCAGCCAAAATCCGCCAGCGCGCAGGCTAGCGCCGATCCGATGCTGCCGGCGGCGCCCGTAATCAGCACCCGCTTGCCTGCATAAAAGCCGCGCTAGCGGCCCAGTTCAATTGGCGCTTCCGGTCGGTGCAAGTCGAAGCCGCTCAGTGCGTCGGGTCCCCGCCGTATCGCTGCGCAACAAGAACTATCAGCCGTGCGCCGCGGCAACCAGTCCGCCGCTGGGGTCAATCGGAGGCTGTGTCAGTCGGGGCACAGCTTGTCGTTAGGCGCCGGCTTTCACCGTCGTGCGCGCCTCGGCCAGCGCCTCGTCCATCTTGGTGCGGATCTGATGGTCGGACAGCGTCACCGCATGCATGTTGAGGTCGGCGCGGATTTTCCGGAACAGATCCTCGGCCCCCGCCTCCTCCAGATCGGCGATCACCACCGATTTCGCGTAATCCTCGGCGCCCTCCCCAGCTAGTCCCATTAGGCCGGCCGCCCAAAGTCCGACCAGCTTTGCGCGTCGCGCCTGAGCCTTGAACTCAAGCTCTTGATCAAGCTGGAATTTCTTCTCTTCTCCGCGCTCACGGTCGTCGAACTGGCTCATCGCACTCGCCTCTTGTGGTGATCTTCCCCACCCATCTTACGGGCCCGGCCGCCAGGTCAACAGGGCGGTTCGCGGAGTTTGCACAGCAGCGGCCAATTGTGGCGCCCCCCGATCTCTCCTAAGTTGCGCCATACCGGCCACGGGCGGCGATTCCGCGGCCGGGCGTCGTTTGAGCCTGGGCCCCCCGCCAGCCCGCCCCTCGAGGAGGGAGCATCTGATGTCCCGTCGGAAGAAAATCTATGAAGGCAAGGCCAAGATCCTGTTCGAGGGGCCCGAGCCCGGCACGCTGATCCAGTATTTCAAGGATGACGCCACCGCGTTCAACGCGCAGAAGAAGGCGATCCTCGAAGGCAAGGGCGTCATCAACAACCAGATCAGCGGGTTCATCATGACGAACCTGAACG
>CAZNTI010000180.1:0-4799 GCA_964575885.1 uncultured Terricaulis sp. | reverse complement strand
CCGAGGGCGCAATCGTGCGCGCTTTCGACCCGGAGGGCATGCACGAGGCGAGGCACATGCTCAAGGACGTGCACTTCGCGCAGGGACCCTATGATTGCGTCGAGGGCGCTGACGCTGTGGCCATCATCACCGAATGGGATCAGTTCCGGGCGCTCGACCTCGACCGCATGCGCAAAGCGCTCAAGGCCCCGGTGGTGATCGATTTGCGCAATATCTACCGGCCGGAAGAAATGCGCGCCAAGGGCTTCACTTATGTGAGCGTCGGGCGGCCCTGAGCGCAGGCGGTTAAACCGGCTGCTCGCCCATCTCGGTCAATATCCAGCGCAGCGCCTCGGCATTGCCGCGCGCATCGTCGACAGGGTTGTGCGTGTGCGCGGTTTCGCGCCGCCGCTTCCAGGCCAGCGTGTTCAGCCATTCGCCGCGGCGCCCTGCGTCCAGATCGCCGATGCGGCGGGCGCTGAAGCCGGCGGGGTTTTCGCCGAGGTAGCGGTGACAGTACCAGTTCCAGTATTGCCAATCGAAAGCTGGATTGTCGGACCAGAAGATCGCACGCTTGCCGCCCAGGGTTTCAGCCAGCCAGTCGCGCGCATGCGCCATCACCAGTTCCGGCGCCTTGTAGGTGCGCTGCGTTTCGAAGCTTATGCCCGTGATGGCGCGCGCCTCGCCCAGGCCTGCGCTGTCGAGCACCGGCGCCACCTCACCCAGAAACGACACGCGCGGGTCAGCCAGCGACACCAAGCCGAACGAGATCATGTTGAAGAGGCCCGGACAGGGTCCGTCGGCCTCGACGTCAAATACGATATGGCGATCCCATGTCGACATCGAGCGGATATGCGCCGCGCGGACGCGCAAGTCGATAGCGCTCAGCCGAACAGCGCAGGCTCCACCTCGGCGTGCCACCTCCAAGCGTCGGAGATGATCTGATCTATGCCGCGTGATGGCGTCCAGCCAAGTTCGCGGCGCGCGTAGGCGTTGTCGGCCAGCAAGGCCGGTGAATCACCCTCGCGGCGCGCGGCCGCTTCAGCCGGCACCGGCTTGCCGGTGACGCGTTCGATCGCTGCAAGCAATTCCCGCACCGTCACGCCGTCGCCGGTGCCCAGGTTGGCCGCCAGGCTTTCGCCGCCCCCGAGCAGGCGCTCGACTGCGCGCACGTGCGCGTCGGCGAGATCGAGCGTGTGCACATAGTCGCGCAGGCAAGTGCCGTCGCGTGTTTCGTAGTCGGTTCCGAAAATCTTGAAGCCGTGGCGGCGTCCGAGCAAGGTGAACAGCGCCAGCGGGATGGCGTGAGTTTCGGGGTCGTGACGCTCGCCGATGCCTTCATCCGCCGCGGCCCCCGCGGCGTTGAAATAGCGCAGATGCGCAAACTGCAGGCCGTGCGCGGCGGCGATATCGCGGCTGGCCTGCTCGATCATGAGCTTGCTCCAGCCATAGGGACTCACCGGCGCCTGGGGGTGGGCTTCGTCCATCGGCAGTCGCAGCGGGGCCCCATATGTGGCGCACGTGGAGGAGAACACGAACGCCTTGACGCCGTGTTCGCGCATCACGTCGAGCAGCACCAGCGCCCCCGTCACGTTGTTGTCGTAGAAGCGGTCGGGGTGCTTCACCGACTCGCCCACCTCGATCAGCGCCGCGCAATGGATGACGGCGCCGGGCTTGTAGGCGGCGAAGATCTCGGTGAGGCGCGTCTTGTCGCGAATATCTGCGCGTTCGAACGGCCCCCACTTCACGAAGCGCTCGTGGCCGTTGCTGAGGTTGTCGCAAACGACGACGTCGTGGCCGGCGCGCTTGAGCGCCAAGCAGCAGTGAGATCCGACGTACCCTGCGCCGCCGGTGACGAGAATTGTAGCCATGGCGCGATCCTGTTAGAGCCTCAGCGTCATGACCGCTACCGATTTCAACGCGATGAACGAGGCCTGGGCCAACGTCGAGACAGAGGCCGCGCGTTTGCGCGCCACGCCGTTGCCGGAATTATTCGCACGCGACCCGCTGCGGGCAGACACGCTGAATTTTGAGGCGCCGCACCTGATCGCCGATTTTTCCAAGCAGCGAATCGATGCGAAGGCGCTGTCGGCCCTGGCCGCGCTCGCAGCGGCCGCCGACTTCGACGGCTGGCGCGCCAGGCTGTTCGCGGGCGAAATCGTCAACCCGAGCGAAGGCCGCGCGGCGTTGCATTGGCGTTTGCGTGAGCAAACCAACCCGGCGCCGGAGGTTGCGACCGTGCGGACCCGGATGGCGGCGTTCGCGCAGCGCATCCGCCCCGAGATCGACGCCATCGTTCACCTGGGCATCGGCGGCTCGGACCTCGGGCCGCGGCTGGTGTTGGACGCGTTGAAGCCGCTGCGCGTCCGCGGGCTCGAGGTGCGCTTCGCCGCCAATGTCGACGGCGCTGACGTCGCTGACGCGATCGACGGACTCAATCCTCAGCGCACGCTGCTTATTGTGGCGTCGAAAACGTTCACCACCCAGGAGACACTCGCCAACGCCGCGTTCGTGCGCGACTGGGGCCCTGCGCATATCGCGGCAGCGACCGCAGCGCCGGCCAAGGCGATCGCATGGGGGGCGCCGGAGGAGAACGTGTTTGCGTTCTGGGACTGGGTCGGCGGGCGCTATTCGCTGTGGTCGAGCGTAGGTCTTGCGTGCGCCGTAGCGCTTCAGGACGGCGCGTTCGAGGGCCTGCTCGCGGGCGCCGCGGGCATGGATGCGCATTTCCGCGACACGCCGTTCGCGCAGAACCTGCCTGCGGTCAGCGCCGCTATCCAGGCATGGAACCGGGAAGCGCTCGGCCACGGCTCCTACGCGCTCATTCCCTATGCGGAGCGGCTGCGGCTGCTGCCGGCCTATTTGCAGCAATTGGAGATGGAATCGAACGGCAAGGGCGTCACCCGCGACGGCGCCCCGCTGCAGCGCTCGGCGTGCGCCGTCACGTGGGGCGCGGCCGGCACCAATGCCCAGCACTCGTTTTTTCAGTTGCTGCACCAAGGCTTGGAGGCGATCCCGGTCGAGTTCGTGATCAACGCCGGCCCGTCAGAGGGCCCGCCCGCGCATCGCGCGATGGTGTTCGCCAACGCCCTGGCGCAGGCGCGCGCGCTCATGGTGGGGCGCGACACCGACGACCAGCGCCGCCGCTTCAACGGCGATCGCGCCTCGACGCTCATGTGCTTAGACGCGTTGACGCCGCACGCGCTGGGGGCGCTGCTGGCATTCTACGAACATCGCACATTCGCGCAGGCAGTGCTCGCCGCCGTCAACCCGTTCGACCAGTTCGGGGTCGAACTCGGCAAGGAGATGGCCGGCCAATTGTTGCCGGCGCTGCAGGGTGCGGAGGCGCCAGCCGGCCTTGATCCAAGCACCAGCGCCTGGATCAGGCGGCTACGTTAGCGGGGCGTGAGCTTGGCCATCAGCTTGATGGCCTCGTCCAGTTCCTTGGCGCTTTCGAGCACGCGCACATTGTCGCCATGCAGCATGACGCCGCGTCCTTCGGCCACGACGCCCTTCACCCCGGCCGCTTCCAGCACCAGGCTCACGGCGTCCGACATGGCGATCACCGGCATGGCGCGCGCCATGGTGTCCTGCACCGCCTCGACGATCAAATCGCGCTCGGCGTGGGAGGGATCCATGTCGCCGCCGGTGACGATCAGCCCGCACACGGGGGTGTCGGCCATCACCATACGACGCTGCCCCGGCAGCACCGCGAACGAGGTCAGGCTGTGGATATCCAGCTGCTCCTCGATGCGACGGAATTCGTTCTGCTTCATGCCGCGGCGGAGCACGACGGCGGCGCGCTTCTGCGTGCCCGGCGCGGTCTCGCGACGACGCGGCGGGATTTTCGGCACGCTGGCGAGGGAGGCGGCGGAACGCCGACGGACCGAGAGAGGCAATTGTTCCGCGTCGGCGCGGGTCGCCGTGGTCATGAGCGTCTCCAAATGTGGCGGACAAACGCAAATTGGCGCCGCTTCGTGCGCGCGCAATTAACGCTTAGGCCCGTGGATGGGGCGCCGGTATTTCGGCGCTCGTTGATTTATTAAACTAACATAAGTCTTTGGCGGGCGTCAAATGCGGGAGGCGCCGTGCTCAGGGCTGCGCGGCCGCGCGCACCGCGTCGCGGACACCGCCCACGACGTCGCGCACCAGCGCCTCGTCGTCACCCTCGGCCATTATCCGCACCAGCGGCTCGGTGCCTGACTTGCGCACCAGGAGGCGGCCCTTGCCGTTCAGGCGCGCCTCCCCCGCCTTGATCGCCTCCTGCACGCTGGCAGCGTCCATCGGATCGACGGCGCCCTTCTGGTAACGCACGTTCTCCAGCACCTGCGGCGCCGGCTCGAACAGGCGGCAGACCTCCGAGGCCGGCTTGCCGGACTGAATGATCACCGCCAGCACCTGCAACGCCGCCAGGAGCCCGTCGCCGGTGGTGGAGAAATCGGACAGGATGATGTGCCCGGATTGCTCGCCCCCGACATTGTAGCCCTTGGCGCGCATCGCCTCGGTCACGTAGCGGTCGCCGACCTTGGTGCGTTCGAGCTTGAGGGACAGCGATTTCAAGAACCGCTCCAGGCCCAAATTGCTCATCACGGTGGCGACGATCCCGGGCTTGGACAGCGTGCCGTCCTGCTTCCAGCTCTTGGCGATCAGCGCCATCAATTGGTCGCCGTCGATCAATTGGCCCTTTTCGTCGACGATGGCCACGCGGTCGGCGTCGCCATCAAGCGCGATGCCGAGATCGGCGCGATACTTGAGCACCGCTTCCTTGAGCGCGCGGGTGTCGGTGGAGCCCACCTCTTCGTTGATGTTGAAGCCGGTCG
>CAZNTI010000179.1:3217-4805 GCA_964575885.1 uncultured Terricaulis sp. | reverse complement strand
CGCCGTGGAAGATATAGGTTTCTCGTGCTCGAAAGCCGGCAGGAATGTTCTCGATCGACTCCGATTCCATGACCAATCGCCCGTCCACGAAGCCAGCCCTCGTGGCGGCGAACTGATTGACGAAGCTCTCCTGATGAAATTGGCGAAGCACGAAACGGGCACGCGTCCTGTCGTAGCTCCAGAATGCGAGATGATGATGAATTTCGCCGGAGCCGTACCGGGACTCGTTGCGCTCCTCGATGAACTTGCCCGCGAGGATCGGCGTGTAAGTGCGCGATACTGTTCCGGTTCCCGGTTCACCTTCAGCGGCGCCGCGCCACTGGCCGACAAAGCGCGAGATGTCCGTCAGACGTTGATCCAACGCCGGCGCTTGGCCTTCCGTTCGAGGGGCTCCCGTGCTGGCGCAAGCAGCGGCGCCTAGCACCAGGGTCGCCGCGAGCGAGCGTCGCGAAAGCATCGCGTTCATGTCGGTCCTCCCTGCTTTTTCAGGATTTGGATGGCCTCGAACGAGGTGTGCGCTTCAGCGCCACTTGCGCCAACGCCGAAAGTCCCGCGAACGGCCCCGCGCGCTCATTGAACCAAGGCAATCGCTCGTCCGCGAAGAACTCGCCGGTTGGCGTGAGTTCAGAGGCACGATCGAACGCGCCGATATGGAAGTGTGTTTCGCCCGGAAGCCTCGGATTGCTACACGTCAACGTCGAGCCGCAGCGAGAACAGAATCCGCGCTCGACGCCTGGCGAAGACATGAACTTCGTGATCTCGCCGCTCAGGATCGTCACTGCATCGTCTGCGAAAGACACGAACACCGAGGCCGGCGCGCCGCTGTGCCTTCGACAGCTCGCGCAATGACACCACAGCACCCATTTGGGCGGGCCGATCGCGCGTAACCGTACAGCGCCACAGAGGCAACGGCCCTCATACTGATCGTCCATGGCAAACCGCCCTGGTCAGAACACCAGAACTTTGTCCGCTATCAACGTCTCCTGCGCAAGCTCGTCCATTGTGCTGCGCCGCGCGCCCTCAAGGATTTCCGCGTCGCGAAGACCGCGGGCGTCCATGCATGTGCCGCACAATAGGACGCGCCCCTTGGCGGCCGTCACACGCTTCAGCATGCACTCCAGATTGTAATAGCCCTCTGGCGTTTTCTGTCCCGCCTTCGCGCTGCCGACAGCATCCGCCATCAAGAAGATCACGATGTCCGCAGCAGGGTCTGCCTTTGCGAGCGCGTGCGTCAGGCGCAAGCCATTGTAGATCTTCTCGTCGCCATAGGCCGGACCGTTTAGAATCAGCAGCACTTTCATGACGGCTCCGATACTGGCGCTTGTCCCGTCTTGCCGGATTGCGCCTGATCAAGATCGGCCATTTGCGCGCGCCGGGACTGCATCGTGAACGCCACGACGACGCCCGATAGAAATGTCAAAACAGCGACGGCCGCTATTGCAGCGGCAAGTCCAAATCGGTCAGCGATGAGGCCCGCAGCGAGTGCGCCGATCGCGTAGCCAAGGTCGCGCCAGAAGCGATAGACGCTCAGTGAGCGCGCGCGCCATGTGGGATGCGACGCATCTGACACTGCCGCGATCAGGCTCGG
>CAZNTI010000179.1:0-3117 GCA_964575885.1 uncultured Terricaulis sp. | reverse complement strand
AGCGGGAAAATCCCCCAGCTCATGCCGTCATTGAGGTTGTTGACGAGGCCCGCCTGCGACGCGGCGAACAGATTGCGGTCCTTGTACGATGTCAGCGCGAACACCTCGCCGAAACTGAGCGATGCGCTGGCGCCCGCGCCTTTTGTTTCGAGCGCGACGTGGGCGCGCGTGTCGCGCACGAGCAGCACGGAGAGCGCAAGTCCAGCAATGGCATACGCCACGCCGAGATAGATTGGCGCTGGCCTCAGCCCGTAGCGGGCGGCGAGATAGCCCGTCGCGAGCGCCGTCAAACCGAGCGCAAAATAGCCTGCAAACTCGTTGAGACCCACAGCAAGGCCGCGCGACTTAGGGCCGACGAGATCGACCTTCATGATCACCGTCATCGACCATGCGAAACCCTGGCTCACCCCCAGGAGTGCGTTGGCGGCGATGATCCAGCCCCAATCTGGCGCGCCGATGATCATGAAGGGAACGGGAAGGCCCGCGACCCAGCCCAATACGAGCACGCGTTTGCGGCCCCATGTATCGGCGAGATGACCCGAGACCAGATTGGCGAAGGCTTTGACGACGCCAAAGCTCACGATGAACGACACGACCAAAGTGGTCGATGCAATGCCGAACTCTTGCGAACCGATCAGCGGCACCACTGTGCGCTCGATGCCAACCATGCCGCCAACAAAGGCGTTGATCAGAATGAGAAGGGAGAATTGCGGCCAGTTCTCCTTGAGCCCCAGCGCGATCGGTCGCTCGTGGGCTGGCGCCTGGCTCGCCATTATCTCTATTCCGCGGCGACGGCCGCGCCGGCGTTGAGCGCACGCAATTCGGCAGCCTGCGGCGGCGCAGGCGGAATGTCGGTCACCATGCTCCGGATGAACTCGGCCTCGTCGTCAATGCGAAAGGCCTTGTTGTAGCGTTTCTCAAAGCCGATCGTTGACGACGGCTTGCCGCTTAGGCTCTTGCCGCACACCGATCCAGAATAAGCGCCGGGCAACACGTCAACATAATCTGGAAGCGCCCTTAGACGCTGAGCGCTGCGAAACAGAATACGAGCGCCCTCTTCTGCGTCACTCGCAAGTTCTGTGCGTCCGAGGTCGCCGACCATCAGCGTGTGGCCGGTGAAGATCATCCACGGCTCATCCGCGCGCGTCTTATCGCGCACCAGCAGTGAGATGTGCTCCGGCGTGTGGCCGGGCGTGTGCCAAACCTCAATCGTGACATTGCCGAGTTCGAGCATGTCGCCGTCGCGCACACCATGAAATGGCGGTTTGGCGTTGGCCTCGTGAAACAGAACGTAAGGCGCGCCGGCCGCAGCGGCGAGCGCGCGTCCGGACGAAACGTGATCGGCGTGGATATGCGTGTCGATCACATAGAGGATGCGCATCCCGGCCTTCGCCGCCGCCTCAATGTAGAACTCCGGATCGCCAACGGGATCGACCACCGCACCCGACGACTTTCCGCCACATCCGAACAGGTACGACGCCGCCACCGGATCGGCATGCAGGAATTGACGCAGGATCATAACGTCCTCCTTCCTTCAGACCTCGACGGTCACGCGCAGGAATGTTGCGGGGATCGAAGTGGCGCCGGGCTTTTGGCTCTTGTTGTGGCCATTGAACAGCGCTTCCAAGTCGCGCTGCAGATCAGCAGTGCGGCCGTCCTTTTCCGCCGCCTCGAAGGCGTTCATCGTCGGGCCGTAATACGTCCTGAACACGCCAAGCAATTCAGAAGGGGAGCCCGGATAATTGAAGAAATAGGTGTCGCGCTGGAACGAGACCTTGTCCTTCGGCACGCCCGCGCCTTCAAACCGCGAAATCACATTCTCTTCGACACCCCACGTCACCGGACTGACGAAACCCTCTGGTGGCGGGGGCGTGTAGGCCGCGCTCGTCTTCAGAACCTGCGCGATCAGCGTCGGGTCTCCCGGAATCCAGTTTCCCATCACAATCCGGCCGCCGGGCTTTGTCACCCGCACCATTTCCTTGGCCACGTCGAATGGCTTTGGCGCAAACATCGCGCCAAAAATGCTGACGACGAGATCAAAGCTATCGTCGGCGAGTTCGCCCAGGTTGGAAGCGTCGCCTTCCTGAAACCGGACGTTCGTCAACCCGAGTTCGCGCGCGCGGTTGTTACCGGCGGCTACGAGATTGCTCGCGATATCGACGCCCAATACATCCGCACCCAGTTTTGCGGCGGGAATAGCGGTCGTTCCGTCACCGCAGCCCAGGTCCAATACCTTGAGCCCTTTGGTTACGCCGAGTTTTGCGACCAAGCCCTCGCCGCTGTCGCGCATGCTCGCAGCGATGCGCGTGAAGTCGCCTTTTTCCCAGAGCGCCTTGTTCGGATTCATCGGGACACCCTCCACGGCTTGACTTTTCAAGCTAACATTCTATCGTTCGCTTGATTGTTGGAGTATATGAATGACGGAGTCAAGCCGGGGCGTGAAGGCGATTCTTCATGAGAGCTTCGCAGAGATCGCGAAGGCCGCCGCACACCCCCACCGTCTTGCGCTCCTGGAGCATCTCGCCCAAGGCGAGCGCAATGTGGACGCCCTTGCGACCGTGACAGGTCTCAACCTCGCGAATGCATCTCAGCACCTTCAGTCGATGCGCCGCGCGGGGCTCCTCTCAGCGCGCCGCGATGGCAAGTTCACGCTCTATCGCCTTGCCAACGACAGCGTGCTCGATCTGCTGGACGCCATCGGCCGCATCGCCACGAGCAATGCCGCGGCGGTTAAGGAAGTCGTGTCGTCCTATTTCAATGAGCGCGATGCGATGGAGCCGGTCACGCGGCGTGAATTGCGCCAGCGCATGAAGGCCGGAACCGTGACCGTACTTGACGTCCGCCCGGCCGAAGAGTTCGCGCTTGGACACGTCCCCGGCGCGATCAATGTCCCGGTAGGAGATCTGAAGCGACGCTTGGCTGACCTACCGCGAAGCAAAGAGGTCGTCGCCTATTGCCGTGGCCCCTATTGCGTCTTCGCTTTCGAGGCGGTCGCCGCGTTGCGCGCAGCGGGATATAAGGCGCGGCGACTTGAAGATGGTCTGCCGCACTGGCGGGCCGATGGCATCGGCAATTTCATCACCGGCGCGCCCGCGGTCGCGGCGAAAAATAATGCCA
>CAZNTI010000178.1:0-4811 GCA_964575885.1 uncultured Terricaulis sp. | reverse complement strand
CCGGCCCCTGCGGCGTCACCCGCACCAGCAGCGTGTCGCCATCGCAATCGGCCACCACATCGACAACCCGCAAGCGGTGGCCTGAGGTTTCGCCCTTGCGCCAGCGGCCCCCGCGCGAGCGCGAGAAGAACGTCGCCTCGCCGCTCGCCAGCGTTTCATCGAGCGCGGCCGCATCCATGTAGGCGAGCATCAGCACTTGCAGCGTGGCGGCGTCCTGCACGATGGCGGGCGCAAGCCCGCCGCCTTTGCTGAAATCGACGCGCGCGCGTTCGCCCTCGTTCATGGCCGCACCTCGAATCCAGCCTCAGCCACGGCGCGCTTGATATCGCCAACGCGTACGCTGCCGGCGTGCAGGATGCTCGCCGCCAGCGCGCCTGAAACGTCAGCGCCCGCGAACGCCTCGGCGAAGTGCGCGGGCGCGCCAGCGCCCCCGGAGGCGATCAATGGAATGCTGAGCACGGCGCGCGCGGCGCGCAATTGCTCGATATCGTAGCCGCCGCGCACGCCGTCGCGGTCCATGCAATTCAGCACGATCTCGCCGGCGCCGCGCGCTTGCGCTTCCTTGATCCAGTCCAGCATGCGCCGCGGCGTGCGCTGTATGGTCTCCGCGGCGCCGGTGTACTGAAACGCCATCCACCGTCCGTCGACCTCGCGGCTGTCCACGCCCACCACCACGCATTGCGAGCCCAGCACCTGCGCCAGTTCGGTGATGAATTCCGGCCGCGCCAGCGCCGGCGAATTGATCGAAATCTTGTCGGCGCCGTGCTCCAGGCAGGCGATCGCCTGCTCAAGGGTGCGGATGCCCCCCGCCACGCAGAGCGGCACGTCGAGCGTGCGGGCGATCGCCGAAAGCCATTTGTAATCGAGCGTCCGGCGCTCCGGTGAGGCGGAGATATCGTAGATCACGATCTCATCTGCGCCGTCGTCGCGATAGCGCTGCGCAAGCTCTCCAGGATCGCCCATGTCGACATGGCCCTCGAAGCGCACGCCCTTGACCACGCGCCCGCCCTTCACATCCAGGCATGCGATGATGCGCTTAGCCGGCAAGAGCTTGCTCCAGGCTGAAGCGACGCTCGTACAGCGCGCGCCCGACAATGGCCCCGGCGGCGCCCGCCGCGCGCAACGCCGAGATGTCCTCAAGCTGCGCGACTCCGCCGGAGGCCTGCACGGCCAGGTCGCTGCGCGCGCGCGCGACTTTGGCGATCAATTCCGCATTGGGGCCGCTCAGCGCCCCGTCGCGCCCGATATCGGTGATCAGCACATGGCGCAAACTCCCGGGCGGATAGAGCGCCAGCGCGTCGTCGAGCGACAGCCCGCCCGCTTCGGTCCAGCCATTGACCGCCACTTCGTAGCTTTCGCCGTTGCAGCGCACGTCGAAGGCGCAGCAGATTCTGTCCAGGCCGATGATCGTGATCCAAGCGCGCACCGAGACGGGCTCACGCACTGCCGCCGATCCGACCACCACGCGCTCAGCGCCGGCATCGAGCAGTGTCGCGACGTCCTCCACCCGGCGCACGCCGCCGCCGACCTGCAGCTTGGCGTGCGAGGCTGCGGCGAGCTCCGCGATCAGACCTGTCTGCAGCGGCTGGCGGGCCTTGGCCCCATCGAGATCGACCACGTGCACCCAGGCTGCGCCGGCGTCGGCGAACGCCTGGATTTGCGCCAGCGGATCGCCGTATTCGGTCACGGCGCTGAAATCGCCTTTCAGCAGCCGCACGCAGCGCCCGCCGATGAGATCGATCGCGGGATAGATCAGCATGGCAGGCTCAAGAAATTGGCGAGCATGCGCGCCCCCGCAACCCCGGACCGCTCCGGATGGAACTGGCAGCCCATCACGTTGCCGCGCGCGACGACGGCGGGAAACGGCGCGCCATAGGCCGCGCTTGCAACGACGTCCGCGCCCAGCGGGCAGACATAGGAGTGAACAAAATACACGTAGGCGCCGTCATCGACGCCCTCCAGCAGCGCGTGATCGCGCGCGAACGCCAGCCGGCTCCAGCCCATGTGCGGCGCCGGCGCAGCCGTTGACGCCGGCAATGGCGTCACCGCGCCCGGCAGCAACCCAAGCCCCTCGGCGTCGCCCTCTTCGCTTGTTTCGTACAGCAATTGCTGGCCAAGACAGATTCCCAGCAGCGGCCGCGGAAACGCGCGCAGCGCCTCGCGCAGGCCCAGAGCGTCGAGCGCCTGCGCCGCCGCGCCCGCGGCGCCGACGCCGGGAAGCACCACGCGCTCGGCGTCAGCGATAGCCGCGGGATCGCTGGTGAGCGCCGCGCGCGCGCCTAGCCGCTCCAGCGCAAACATCACCGAGGCGGTGTTGCCGGCGGCAAGCTTCACCACCGCAACGCTCATAGCGCGCCCTTGGTGGAGGGAATGGCTTCGCCCTCGATCCTGATCGCTTGCCGCAGCGCACGCCCCAGCGCCTTGAAGCACGCCTCGGTTTTGTGATGATCGTTGTCGCCGGCGACTGAGACATGGATCGCCGCGCCCATGCTCTGCGCCAGCGACCGGAACACGTGCTCTGTCATCTCGGTGGGATAGGCGCCCAGCGCCGGGGCCGCGAACGCGCCGTCGAACACCAGATAAGCCCGCCCGCCCAGATCGATCGACACCTTCGCTTCCGCTTCGTCCATCGGCAGCACGAAGCCGAAACGGGCGATGCCGCGCCGCTCGCCCAATGCCTCTTTCAGCGCCTGGCCGAGCGCGAGCGCGCAATCCTCGATGCTGTGGTGGGCGTCGATGTGCAGGTCGCCGGCGCAATCAAGCGACAGCGCAAAGCCGCCATGCGCGGCCACCTGCTCCAGCATGTGGTCGAAATAGCCGACGCCGGTCGCGATCTGGACCGGGCCGGGCGCGTCGAGATCGACCTGGGCGACGATGCGCGTTTCTTTGGTGTCGCGCACGATTTCGGCGCGGCGGCGCGACCGCGTAAGCGTCTCGACGCCGAACGCGGCCAAGGCGCGGTCGTTGACGTCCGGCGCCGCAGCGATATCAATGCGGAAGCGGCCGTCCGCGACCGCTGCACCGCGCACGGCGAATTGCGCCACACGTGCGGCGTCTCCGTCCTGCAAGGCCGCCAGCACGAACGGCCCCTCGCCCTGCTCAGCCGCAACGCCGCGCGCCTGCAGCGCCGCGGCAACGCGCGCGCGCTCCGCCTTCACTTCACCGATGCGTCGCTCGGTGGCGGCGATGCGCGAGGGATCGAGCGCCGCGAGCGCCAGCCGCTCGATCGGCGCCGGCATCCATCCGGGTTCGAGCACGGCCTCCAATCGCGCAATCAGCTCGGGCGCCGCGATCAGCGCCGCACACGGCGCCCCCGCAAGGCCGTAAGCGTACTCAAGGCTGCGGATCACGATCAGGTCTCTCGCCGACGCCGCCTCCACAGCCCGCGAGGCCGCGTCGCCGAACTCGATCAGGCTTTCATCCACCACCCGCAAAGCCGCGGCGTCGCGCCCGCAGCTGACGCCATAGAGGCGCGCAAGCGGCGCGAGTTCAGGCGCCTCCGGCGCATCAATGCGCGCCACGCCATCCAACGCCGCGCGCCGCAGCGCCAGCTCCAGCGCATGCAGGCGTCCGCGCACCGGCAACACGCACGCCGCGTCGACTCCATACACAGCGCCCATGCGCGCCCGCAATCGCGTCGGCCAGCCCGGCGCGCGGTCGAGCCCCTCTGCTCCGGACGCCAAAGGCGGAAACGGCGCGTCCATCACCGCGCCCGCATGTCCGCTGCCCGCGCGTGCGCCTCAAGCCCCTCAAGACGCGCCAGCAGCGCCGCCGGCCCCGCCAAGTCGCGCGCGGCGTCGGCGCTGAGCGTCTGCACGGTGAAACTTTTCATGAACGATTCCACGCTGACGCCGCCCCAAGCGCGCGCGGCGCCGTCAGTCGGCAGTACGTGGCTCGGTCCGCAGATGTAATCACCGAACGTCTCGCCGCTGGAGGCGCCGACGAACACCGCCCCCGCATTGGCGAGCAAAGGCAAAATCGCATCAGCATCGCGCACCTGCACCGAAAGGTGCTCGGGCGCGTACGCGTTGGCGACTTCCGCTGCCTCCGCGATCTCGCGTACAAGCACGATCCGTGCTTGCTGCAATGAAGCGCCGGCGATCGCCGCGCGCGGCAGCAGCGGCGTCTGCCGCGCCAGTTCGGCGCCCACGGCCTCTGCCAACACACGTGAATCCGTCACCAGCAGCACTTGCGCATCGACGTCATGCTCGGCTTGGCTGAGCAGATCAGCGGCGATCAAGGCCGGCTCGGCGCTATCGTCGGCGATCACCATCAACTCGCTGGGACCCGCAGGCACGTCGATCTGCGGCCCGCCTGGCAATGACGCCGCGTAGCGCTTGGCCTCCGCAACGTATGCATTGCCGGGCCCGAAGATTTTCTCCGCTTTCGGCAGCCCGACCCCGAACGTGAGCGCAGCGATCGCCTGCGCGCCGCCGATCAGCCAGAACGCCTCCAGCCCGCATGCCGCGGCGGCGGCGATCATCATAGGGTGCGGCCCATCCGCGCCGGGCGGCGTAACCGCGATGCGCTGCGCCACCCCCGCCACCGCCGCCGGCGCGGCCAGCATGATGAGCGTTGAGAACAGCGGCGCGGTGCCGCCAGGCGCATAAAGGCCGCATGCATTGATCGCGCGCCACTCGCGCCGGCAGCGCACGCCGGGGCGCACCTCTATCTCAAGCGCCTGCGGCTTGGCCGCCTCGTGGTAGCGGCGCACATTCTCGACCGCGAGATCGAGCGCTGCGAGTTCGGCGCCGCTGTGCTTTGCGCGTGCAGCGTCGACCACCGCGCCGGTGAGCTGCAGCCGCGACGGC
>CAZNTI010000177.1:0-4851 GCA_964575885.1 uncultured Terricaulis sp. | reverse complement strand
GCTCCACTACTGGGACCGCCCGTTGCAGCGCCGCGGCGGCGGCCTCCACCAGCCGCCGGTGCCGCGCGCGGGTCAGTACCGGCGCCTCCTCGGCGCCCAGCGCGGCGGTGACGCGCGCCGCCAGCAGTGCGGCCAGCTCCACCAGGCCCTGGCCCGACCGAACCGAAACCCTGAGCGGATTTTCCGCGCCGGCCGCGGCATCCTCGGAAGGGCGAAGGTCGGCCTTTGAGCGGATCAGCAGGTCGCCCTCCCGCAACGCTGCAGCCACGTCGCCTGGGACCGCCTCGCCCGCCGGCACAACCCCCAGCCGCAGATCGGCCTCCTCGGCCCGCGCCAGCGCCCGACGCACGCCCTCGGCCTCGATCGCGTCGGCCGCCTCGCGCAGCCCGGCTGTGTCGGCAATCCAGACCGGGAAGCCGCCCAGCACCAGACGAACCTCAACCACGTCGCGCGTGGTGCCGGGAAGCTCCGAGACAATCGCGGCTTCGCGCTGCACCAGCGCGTTCAGGAGACTGGATTTGCCGGCATTGGGCGGCCCGATGATGGCAATGCGATAGCCGTCGCGAATTCGCTCGCCACGGTGGGCGTCGGCCAAATGTCGACCCATGTCGCGCGCCAAGCCGTGCAGAATCGGAACTGCGCGGTGCGAAACCTCGCCCGGGAGATCCTCGTCCGGAAAGTCGATCTCGGTCTCGATCAAGGCCGCCGCCTCGATGAGTCGCGCGCGCCAGCCTTCGTAGAGGGCGCTCAGTGCGCCACGACGCTGGCGTAGGGCCTGACGGCGCTGGCCCTCGGTCTCCGCGTCCACGAGGTCCGCCAAGCCTTCCGCTTCGGCCAGGTCGAGCCTTCCGTTCTCGAAGGCGCGGCGGGTGAACTCGCCCGGCTCCGCTAGCCGCACACCGTCGACGCTCAGCGCGGCGTCGAGCACTGCCGCGATCACCGCCGGCCCGCCGTGCACGTGCAGCTCGGCGACGTCCTCGCCGGTGAAGCTCGCGGGGGCCGGGAACCAAAGCGCCAACCCGTCATCGAGCGAAAGTCCCGAACGCGGATCGCAGAAGGCCCGCCGCGCGGCCACGCGCGGTCGCGGCGGCGCGCGTCCGGTAAGCGCGCGCAGCGCCGCGCCGGCCTCGGGCCCCGAGAGCCGGATCACCGCCACCCCAGCCCGTCCCGCGCCGGAGGCCAAAGCTGCGATGGCGCCGCGTTTCATGTGAAAATATCTAAGCCGCCTTAGGACTTATCCCGCGTCGCCGCCGCGCCGGTCGCGCCGGCGGTCATCAGCTTTACGAAGGCGTCCTGGGCCTGCGCGCCGACGCTCATCCAGGAATTCATCATCGCCTCGCCGCTCATTAGCGCGAGATTTTTCTCCATGCGCTTGCCCATCTCCTCGACCAGCTTGTCATTGATCGGCGTGACATCGGGCAGTCCCATGAAGCGCCGCGCCTCTTCGGGGCTGCATTCCACGTTGACGGTGAACTTCATGTCTTCATTCCTTCGCGCATCGCCCGCATGGGCCGTCTATAACGCGCGTTCGAGGCGAGAGACAGTGGAGGCGTTCCGTGGGTGATTGGATTCAAGTGTCGGGGCCGGACGGGGCCTTCCGCGCATACGTGGCCAAGCCCACCGGCGCGGCAAAGGCGGCGGTGGTGACCATCCAAGAGATTTTCGGCGTGAACGCAGTCATGCGCGGCAAGGCCGATTGGTTGGCGCGCGAGGGTTTTCTGGCGATCGCTCCGGACTTGTTTTGGCGGCTCGAGGCCGGCGTCGACATCAGCGATCAATCCGAGGCCGAATGGAACAAGGCGTTTGATCTGATGAAGCGCTTCGACATCGAAGACGGCGTCAAAGACATCCAGGCGACGCTCGACCATGCGCGCGCCAACACCAACGCCACCAAGGTGGGCGCGGTCGGCTATTGCCTGGGCGGGTTGCTCGCCTACCTGACGGCAGCGCGCACTGACGCCGACGCCAGCGTCGGCTATTATGGCGTCAACATTCCAGCGTTTCTTGGCGAGGCGGCGAACATCGCCAAGCCGCTGATGCTGCACGTCGCCGGCAAGGACGGCTTTGTGCCGCCGGACGCGCAAGCGCAGATGAAGCAGGGGTTCGCCGGCAACGCGCTCGTCACGCTGCACGAGTATCCAGAGCGCGATCACGCGTTCACGCGCGAAGGCGGCAAAAACTACGACGCTGGCGACGCGCGCGTCGCCGACCAGCGCACGATCGACTTCTTCAAGGCGCACCTGGCATGAGGCGCGCGATGCTTGCCGCGGCGCTGCTGCTTGCCGCGTGCGGTCCGTCCGAGACCACCACGCTCGGCGGGCCGGTGGGCGTCGTCGGCGACGCCTACACGCTCGCCCCCGCAAATCTGCCGGCGTTCTTCGACTGTCTGCGCGCGCGCGGACAAACCGTGGTCGCGGCGCATCGGGGCGGGCCGCAACCTGGCTATGCCGAGAATGCGATCGAGACGTTCGAGAACACGCTGCGCCAAGCGCCGGCGCTGCTCGAGATCGACATCTCGCAAACCCGCGATGGCGCCCTGGTGCTTATGCACGACGAAACCGTCGAGCGCACCACCCCTGGCGAGGGTGCGGTGCGTGATCTCACGCTCGCTCAGGTGCAGGCGCTGCAGCTCGAAGACGAGCGCGGCCAGGCGCTGCAGGCGCGGGCGCCGACGTTGCGCGAGGCGCTCGACTGGGCCGCGGACAGGACGATCCTCGAACTCGATGTTAAGCGCGGCGTCGCCTACGAGGATGTGGTCGCGGCGGTGCGTGAGGCGGACGCGGAGGATCGCGTGATCTTCATCACGTACAGCACCGCCGCCGCCATCCGCGTGCACCGGCTGGCGCCGGCCATGATGCTCTCGGTGGGCGTCGAGAGCGAGGGCGACCTCGACGCATTGGAGCGCGCCGGCGTCGATCTGGCGCGCGTGCTGGCGTGGACCGGCATCGAAGAGGTGAACGCTGCGCTCAATGTTGCGCTGGCTGAACGCGGCGTCGAGGCCATGTTCGGCACGCTTGGCAATCCGGCGCGCTCATGGGACGGCCGCTTCGCGCGCGAAGGCGACGACCAATACGCCGAGTTCGCCGACACCGGGCTGCAGCTGATCTCGACGGATCGCACCGCGGCGGCGGCCGCCGATCTCGACGCCGCCGACGGCGTGGACGGACACGGCGCGCTTCAATGCGTAGGTGCGAGATGAGGGCCATCCGTATCGAAGCGAACGGCGGGCCCGAGGTGATGGGGCTTGCCGATGTCGCAACGCCGGAGCCCGGCGCAAGCGAAGTGCGGGTGCGTCACGAGTCCATCGGCGTCAATTTCATAGACACCTACCATCGCAGCGGCTTGTACAAGACATCGCTGCCGAGCGGCCTGGGGCTGGAGGCGGCGGGCGTCGTCGACGCGGTGGGCGCAGGCGTCACCCGTTTCAAGCCAGGCGATCGCATCGGATATTGCACCGGGCCCATCGGCGCATACGCGCAGAGCCACGTCGTCAATGAAGCGCGCGCGGTGGGCATTCCTGATGGCGTCGGGTTCGACGTTGCCGCGGCGGCCATGCTGAAGGGCATGACCGCGCGTTATCTTCTGCGCAAGACGTTTCGCGTGGAACAAGGACACGTCGTCGTCGTGCACGCGGCCGCCGGCGGCGTCGGGCAAATTCTTGTACAATGGGCCAAGCATCTGGGCGCAGTCGTGATCGCCACCGTTGGCGGCGACGCAAAGGCTGACCTCGTGCGCGCACTCGGCGCCGGCCATGTCATCGTGCAAGCACGCGAAAACATCGCCGCGCGCGTGCGCGAAATCACCGGCGGCGCCGGCGCGCATGTAGTCTATGACGGCGTCGGCAAAGATACCTGGGAGGCCTCGCTCGACAGCCTGCGACCCCTGGGCATGATGGTGAGCTACGGCAACGCGTCTGGACCGCCTCCGGATTTCAATGCGCTGGTGCTATCGCAGAAGGGCTCTTTGTTTCTTACCCGCCCGACGCTGTTTCACTACACGGCGACGGCCGATCAGCTCGACGAAACCGCCGCGGATTTGTTCAACGTGATCGCGGCTGGCGCGGTCAAGATCGCGCCGCCGACGCGCTATGCGCTGGCGGACGCAGCATTGGCGCACGCCGATCTCGAAGCGCGCAAAACCACAGGCAGTCTGGTGCTGATCCCGTAGCTATTTTACGGCCGCTGCGCGCTGATAGGCGGGGCGCTGACGCAGGTTTTCGATGTAGGCGGTCACCGGGGCCGGGATCTCATCCTCGATGCCGGCGAACTTGGCGCCTGTCGCGATGTAGGCGATGGATATGTCGGCGGCGGTGAAGCGGTCAGCGGCCAAGTAGGGCCTGCCGCTAAGCCGCTCGGCCACGAAATCGAGGCGCTTCAGGATCGCCGTTTTCAAATAGCCGGCGGTCCAGTTTTGCTTCTGATCGTCCGGAGCGAGGAATCGCGTGGCGACGAGGGGATTGCCATAGGCCGCGACGCCAGCTTCGCCAAACATCAGATATTGCAGATAGTCGGCGTAGCCGGGCGCGTTCGGCTTCACCTCAAGATCGGTCGGGCCATACGTGTTCATGATGTAGATCATCATGGCGACGGACTCGATCATGCTCACGTCGCCGTCCTGCATGGCGGGCACGGTGCGCAAGGGATTCACGGCTTTGAACTCGTCGCTCGGCTTAAAGAAGGAGGCTTCCGCCGTCTCGTAAGGCACGCCCATCTCTTCGCAGAGCCACAGGACGCGGAGCGATCGCGCGCCCTGTGAGTGATAGATCCTGAGCACGGGCTTCTCCGTCTAGGTATTCATGCTCTGGAAGAAATCGTCGTTGTTCTTGGAGCTCTTCAGCTTGTCGAGCAGGAA
>CAZNTI010000176.1:0-4901 GCA_964575885.1 uncultured Terricaulis sp. | reverse complement strand
GTCGGGTGCGCCAGACCGCGCTTATCACACCGAGCGCGGACGGTCCTGGCCACGAATAGGTCACGACGCGATTCTCCTGGAGGGACCATCCGAGTTAGTCCAAATCCGCCGTTGAGCGGTCTGAATTGGATGACGGGAGCTCGCCGAAAGTCGCCGCTTACGATCGTTTTGCTGGACTGACGGTCCGCGCTGTGCCGAATGGGCTGGCACGTGACTGCTGGTGGTGGAATTCGCAGTGTCTACATCCTTCAAACTTGAGCTGGACGCTCTCATGCCAACCCGCCGCTGCCACTATACGGCGGATGAGCAGGCCTTGATTCACCGTGCCAGCGGCATCGAGTCTACCGACCCTTTTCTGGACCCTTTCCTAGCGTTCATGGGAGGCGTCTATGCTATCGGCGAAGCGATCACAGGTGAATTTCCAAACTGGGGTGCCGTGATTACCAGCCAGAACGTCTCCATCACTGGGCGCCATCCACTTGATGCGCCAGCGTTCATCCAAGGCCGCGTCAAAGTGTTCAACGCCGACCCACGTGGGCATGTTTGCGGGTTTGCCATCGAGGCTGCGAACGCAGCCGGGGAACCGTTTGCAGAAATGCTGATGACTTTGCTGCTCTTCGACCCTGCGGTGCAGCCGGAAAGAAGTGAGCGGGCGGCACGGATCGTTGAGCCCGCCGCGCCTGGCGAATTCGAAAACGTCGGCATGTTCTCGTTCACGCCTGAGGCCGTGCGGTGTTTTGAGTTAAACCGTCCGCCGTCGCTGCACACAGATCCCGATCTCGCGCGGGCAGCCGGATTCTCAAAGCCAATCGCCACCGGAAACCAGGTCTTCAGCATCATTTGGAATCGTCTCGTCGCACCCAAATACATATTCCCGGTACAACTGATGTTCACGTTGAAGCGCCCCATCTTTTGGGACGATACCATTACTTTCGAAAAGCGGAGCGGCAGCGCGGCCGCACGGGAAGTACTCGAGGTGAAGAACGCCGCCGGCAAGACATCGATCGTCTGCGAGATTTCTGGCGCCGGCTCTTTGAAGTAGCCGCGAATGGCTGCATCGGGCCAAAGTAGGCCAGCGGATGGCGAAGATCGAACGGCTGCCCATTCACCTCCCTCGGGCACTGAGCGTGGTTCGATGGGATTCGCGCGGCGCCGATGCCGACCGTGTTCAAGTCGAAATGGATCGGAATGATCGCCAGTTGCGTCGTCTGGTAGGCCGAAGCGCTGCCTGATGAAGGTCGAAGTCCACCGGCAGCGCAGCCTGGACGCGGCCTCAACGGCTCTCCCAACAAACCCTCGCGCTCCGTCGAGCGCTAAGCGGTTCAAGGGGAGAGGGGATCGAAGCGCTTGTGTCCTGCACCGTGCGACCCTGCATGCTAACACGAGCGCGTATTCTGTTGGGACTGTTCGCTCAAACGCCCCCGCCCAGCACCTTGTAGAGCGTGACGAAATTCACGGCCTGGGCGACGCGCGCGCTGACCAGGCTTTGCCGCGCCGCATAAAGCTCGCGCTGCGCGTCGAGCAGGCCCAGATAGCTGTCGATGCCTTCGTCGTATCGGGCTTGCGAGAGCGTGAAGCTTGCCTCTGCGGCGTCAGCGAGCGCACGTCGCGCATCCACCTCTTCTTGGATGGCGCCGCGTTCGGCCAGCGCATCGGCGACTTCGCGGAACGCGATCTGGATCGAGCGCTCGTACTCAGCCACTGCGATGTCGCGGTCGGCACGCGCCACGCCGAGGTTGGCGCGGCGGGCGCCGCCGTCGAAGATCGGCAGCGACAGCTGCGGCGTGAAACTCCAAAGGCCAGTGGCGTTGTCGAACAGGTTCTCGAAGCGCTCGTCAGTCTCGCCAGCAAAGCCAGTGATGGTGATGCTGGGAAAGAAGGCGGCGCGCGCAGCGCCGATATTTGCATTGGCGGCGCGCAGAGCGTGCTCGCTCTGGCGAATGTCGGGCCGTGTCAGCAGCACCTCGGAGGGAAGCGCTGGCGGCAGCGCCTCGACGCCGAACGTCACTGCGTCGACGTCGCTCGGTCGCAATTCGGCCGGAATGGGCGCGCCGATCAGCAGCGCCAGCAGGTTCTCGTCTTGCGCGGTGAGTGTCGTGTAGCGTGCGACATCGGCGCGGGCGCTTTCGACGGTGGTGCGTGCGCGGTAGACGTCAAGCTGCGAGGCGGCGCCGGCGTCGAAGCGGCGCTGTGTCAGCTCCAACGAGCGCTGCTGCGAGGCAAACGTTTCACGCGCCAGGCGCAGCAGTTCGAGATCGCCAGCGTAGAGAAGATAGGCTGACGCCACTTCCGACACGAGGCTCATCTGCGCGGCGTCACGAGCGTCCTCGGTTGCGAGGTAGCGCTGTAGGGCTGCGCGGTTCAACCCGCGCACCCGGCCAAAGAAGTCGAGCTCGAACGCGGTGATCGCTACACCGGCGCTATATTGGCGCTCGATCACTTCGCCGGAGGGTGTGTCGATCCCCTCGATGGCGCCCTCGCCGACGGCGGCGAGCGTGGGCAGAGATTGCGAGCGCTGAATGCGATACTGCGCGCGCGCACGTTCGATGTTGGCGGCCGCGATGCGCAGGTCGCGGTTCTGTTCAAGAGCAAGAGAGATTAGCGCCTTGAGCTTAGGGTCGGCGTAGAAGGCGTCCCAGGCGGGCAGCGGCGCAGGTGCGTTCGACGGCGTGATGATGTCGTACGGCGTGCCCTGTGGCCACGTCTGCGGCGTCGGCATCGCCGGGCGTTCGTAGACAGGCTCCAGCACGGCGCAGGCGCCAAGCAGCACAGCGCTCGCCAAGGGAAGGAAACGCACACTCATTCGGCAGGTCCTGGCTGGGGCGCCGTGGCGAGCCGGCGCTTGAACCAGCCCCGTGCAAACAACGAATTGACGGCGACGAAGAAGAACGGCGTGAGCAGCGGCACCAGCAAGGTCGCCGCCACCATGCCGCCGATGACGGCGGTGCCGATGGCGTTTTGGGCGCCGGAGCCGGCGCCCGTGGCGAGCGCCATCGGCATTACACCGAAGATGAACGCGAACGAGGTCATTAGAATTGGACGCATCCGGATGCGCGCGGCTTCAAGCGCTGCTTCCGCCCAGGTGCGTCCCTGTTCGGCCAGATTGCGCGCGAACTCGACGATCAGGATCGCGTTCTTGGCGGCCAGGCCCATGGTGGTGAGCAGGCCGACCTGGAAGTAGATGTCATTGGAGAGGCCGCGCAAATTTGCGGCCAGCGCCGCGCCCAGCAAGCCGAGCGGCACCACCACGAGAACCGAAATCGGGATGCTCCAGCTCTCATAAAGAGCGGCCAAGCAGAGGAACACGACCAGGAGCGAAAGCGCATATAGCAGCGGCGCTTGCGCGCCAGCCTGACGCTCCTCGTACGAAAGGCCGGTCCAGTCGAGGCCGACACCGACGGGCAATTGCCCAGCTGCGGCTTCCATCCGGTCCATGGCGACGCCGGAGCTTACGCCGGGCGCGCCCTGACCTTGGATGTTGAAGGAGGGCGAACCATTGAAGCGCTCGAGCCTCGGCGACGCCAAAATCCAGCGCGAGGCAGTGAAGGCGGAGAATGGCGCCATCTCGCCGCTTGCCGTGCGCACGTGCCAGAGGCCGAGATCCTCGGGCGCCATTCGGTAGGGCGCATCGCCTTGAAGATAGACGCGCTTGATGCGCCCGCGATCTATGAAGTCGTTGACGTAGACACCGCCCCAGGCGCCGGCGAGCGTTTGATTGGCGTCGGGTATCGAAACTCCCAACGCCGTTGCGGCGCGCTGATCGATGTCGAGCTCAAATTGGGGCGTATCATCCTGGCCGTTGGGGCGCACCTGCTGAAGGCGAGGGTCCTGCGCGGCCAGGCCAAGCAATTGGTTGCGCGCCGCCAGGAATTGCTCGCGTGGTAGGTTGCCGATGTTGACCATTTGCATATCGAAGCCGGTTGAATTGCCGAGTTCGGTCACCGCCGGCGGCAACACCGGAAATACGAAGCCGTCGCGAATCTGGCTGAGCGCGCCGAAGGCGCGTCCGACCACGGCTTCGGCGCTCTGACCGGGGCCGCGGCGTTCGGCCCAGTCCTTCAGCTGTACGAACATAATGCCCTGGTTCTGGCCCACGCCGGCGAAGCCGAAGCCCGCCACCGAAAAGTAGGAATCGATCGTTTCGCTCTCTTCCTCGCGGTAGTAGCGTTCGATTTGACGCAACACATTGGACGTGCGTTCAGCCGATGCGCCGGCCGGCAATTGCACGACGGTGATGAAGAAGCCCTGGTCTTCGTCAGGGAAGAACGACGTCGGCAGCCGAGTGAAGAGCAATCCGAGCGCGACCAGGATCACGGCATAGACGCCGAGCACGCGCGCGCCCGCCTTAGGGGCCAGCGTGCGGCCGAGAATGCCCTGATAGGTGCGTGACAGCCATTCGAGTCCGCGGTTGAAGCCGTTGAACACCGCGCCCAGGCGCGAACCTTCGCGCCGCGGCGGCTCGTGGCGCAGCAACGTAGCGGTGAGCGCCGGAATGAGCGTCAGCGCCATCAGCACCGACAGCGCCATCGCCGACACGATGGTGATCGAGAACTGACGGTAGATGACGCCGGTGGAGCCAGGAAAGAACGCCATTGGTACGAACACCGCCGACAGCACCAGCGCGATGCCGATCAACGCGCCGGTAATCTGGTCCATGGATTCGCGCGTGGCTTCCTTGGGCGAGAGGTGGCGCTCGCGCATCAGGCGCTCGACGTTCTCGACCACCACGATCGCGTCATCGACCAGAAGCCCGATGGCCAGCACCATGGCGAACATGGTGAGCGTGTTGATGCTGTAACCGAAGGCAGCAAGCACGCCGAACGTGCCCAACAGGATCACCGGCACGGTGATGGTCGGGATGATGGTCGCGCGCCAGCTCTGCAGGAACAGGAACATCACCA
>CAZNTI010000175.1:0-4990 GCA_964575885.1 uncultured Terricaulis sp. | reverse complement strand
CAGGCTTTGGCCGGCCGCATAAACAAACCGCGCGGGGCGCGCCTGGCGCGCAACCCCACTACCCTTGTTTTTGAGCGCTCAGCGTCGGGCGCGCCCCGCTCTCCCGGCTTTTGGGAAGCTTCGTGTTGTACATCATGCCCCGCCGAGCGCCAGGCGTTCGTGCGGCGGCGGCGCCGCGCCTGCTGAGCGGTCGCTACGGCCGCAGCGCGGCGTTGCAGGCGATGCGGCGATAGGCAAAGCGCAGCGGATCGGCGCCGTCGCGGCCCGAAACCGTCGCCTCAAGCCGGGCGCCGTCGCGGCGATACTCCACCACTTGCGGATAGTCGTGGTCCGGATTCTCGAAGCGCGCGACGCCGGCCGGATCGCCGCTGCGCATGCGGAAGCGCACCGGCGCGCCGCCATTGGGCATCGCCACGAAATGCGGCGCATCATCGATGACCTCGATGCGCGCCTGTTCCCACACGCGCGTCTCGCCGGCGCGATTGACGGTGTAGGAATAGCCGAGCATCGCCGGCAGCGGCGGTGCGCTCCACACTTCCGTGACGACCGCGCCTTCGCCCTGCGTGCGCCAGCATCCCTTGAGCCAGGCGAGATCGGCGAGCGTCTGCGCGTGCGCCGGCGCGGCGGCGGCCAGGGCGAGAGCGAGAAGCATCGTACGCACGCCGGTGACGTTCGCGCGCCCCTCCTGCGGGGTCAATCCCGCGCTGCGTCGAGCGCTGCGCGAAGCCGGGTGAGGGTGGGCAGGATCCGCCGCAGCTCGCTGGCCGGGAACGCCGCCAGAAACTCGCCGAGCATCGGCTGCAAGCGTTTAATGCTGGCCTCCCGCACTGCGCGCCCCGCCGGCGTGATGCGCGCGATCTTGCCGCGTCCGTCTTCGGGATCCGGCGCGAAGGTGATGTAGCCCGCCGCTTCAAGCCGCTGCAGCGTGTTGGTCATCGCGCTCTTGGCGACCTGGAAATTGCGCGCCAGCTGGGTGGGCCGCTCGGCCTCGCGCTTCAGCCGCACGAAATGGTTGAGCACGCTGAAGCCGGCAAGCGACAGCCCGTCCGGCAGCACGCGCTCGAATGCGGCGCCCGAGAGCTGGGCGATGATGCCGATCTCGTTGAACGTCTCGTACGCTGCCGCCAGGTCCTCCGCCGACGCCTTCATGCGATCAAATGCTCCGCCAAACCGCGCCGGGGCGTGGGCCCGACCTGGGGACCATACCCCACGCGCACCAGCATCTGCACGCGCGCGTCGCCCGGCGCCTGCAACAGCTCCTCAGCACGCGCATGCAAGGCGGCCATCTCCGGGAATTCCTGCAACGCCTGGCTCCATGGATGCATGGCAAGGCCCGCGCGCGTGGCGGCCAGATTGAGACGCGCATAGGCGCGCCCGGCCGCGATCTGGGTCGTGCGGGTATTGTCGGACGAATTGATCCACGCGAACGCCGGGGAGTCGAGCGCCAAGGGCCGAAACGCCTCGTAGCCTTGCTTCACCAGCGGGTGGTCGATATCGGCCATCACCTCGTGATTGATCAGTCCCACCGCGCGGGCGAACTCGATCATCGGGCCATCGAACGCGAGCCCGTCGCGGTGGGTGGCGATCTCGCGGGCGCCGAGGCGCATCAGATCGACGCTCTCCTGGTAGGCGGCCGGGGTCTGAATTTCGGTGAGGAAGGCGTCCCAGGCCAGCTGCCGCAGCTGCTCACGTAGCGCCTCGCCTTCAGCAAAGCCGATCGCAAGCGAGTCCGGCCCGCCTGGGCGCAGCGCCGCTTCGCCGATCTCGGCGAGCAGCGCGCGTTCCACCGCACGGGCTTGGTAAGGCTCGCGATTGGTGCGCCGTGCACCGATGTGATCGAACAGCGCATCGCGCTCGATAGCGTTGTCGGTAAGGCGGACATGCGCGATCGGACGTGCGTCGAGCAGCGGTTGCGGCTCGCCTTCGGGCCAGAGCGTGATGTCGGCGGCGCGGCCCAGCGACTTCGCTGCGAGGTCGAACAATTCGAGGAAGGCGCCGCAGCCGAGCGTGATCTGGCGGTTGAACGGGTCGGTCGCCGGCAGCAGCCGCTCAAGATCGACGCGGAAGATCACCTCATCGGCGCCGACCAGTTCGATCAGCCAGGGCTGGCGATTGTGCGGATTGGGGGCAAGCACCGCGTGCGCCAGGCAGAAGCGGCGCGGATCGGCCTCGCCCGCGCCAGGCGCGCGCCAGGCGGCGACGGGATCGGGCAGTCCGGTGGGCGCGCACGCGGGGCTTGCGAACGGGGCGGCGGCGAGCAGGGCGAGGACGTGGCGGCGGCTGGGCATGGGCTGATCCTTTGTAGTTCGATGTCGAACCATATCGTTCGATATCGAACCATGTCAAGCCGGCTCAGGGCGCCTGCAGCGTCTGGATAGCGGCGCGGGCCAATGCGTCGGCGCGCTCGTTCATGGCGTCGCCGGCGTGGCCCTTGACCCAAATCCATTTCACCTGGTGGCGGCCATTGGCGGCGTCGAGGCGTTTCCACAAATCCTCGTTCTTCACCGGCTTCTTGTCGGCGGTTTTCCAGCCGTTCCGCTTCCAGCCGTGAATCCATTTGGTGAGGCCGTCCATCACGTATTTGGAATCGGTGTGCAGGCGCACTTCGCTTGGCCGCTTCAGCGCTTCGAGCGCCTGGATCGCGGCCATCAGCTCCATGCGATTGTTGGTGGTGGCGGGCTCGGCCCCGGAGAGTTCCTTCTCCGTTTCGCCGTAGCGCAGCACCGCGCCCCAGCCGCCGGGGCCGGGGTTGCCGCTGCAGGCGCCGTCGGTCCAGATGTCGATCATGGTGCGCATCGAACATAGGCCCTAAAACGCCGGGAGATTCTGCGCCAGCGTCGGCTCATGGCTAGCCCCCATAATCGCCCGCTTCCTTCGCGCCGCGATGAAACGCGAGCTTGTCGGCGTATTCGAGCGGATTCTTGGGCCGCACCAGCGCGCCCTCGGGGGTGTCGGCCCAATCGGCGAGGCGGGTGGCGAAGAAGCGCAGAGCCGCGCCGCGGCAAAGCGTCGGCAGCGCCGCGCGCTCGGCTTCGGTCAACGGGCGCAGCGCCTCGTAGGCCGCGATCATCGCCGCGCCGCGGGCGATCTCGTAGCGCCGTTCGCCCTCGAAGCACCAGGCGTTGAGACACACCGCCAGATCGTAGGCGAGGAAATCGGTGCAGGCGAAATAGAAGTCGATCACGCCGCCAAGACGTTCGCCGACAAACAGCGCATTGTCGGGGAAGAGGTCAGCGTGGATTGGCCCACGTGGCAAATCGCGCGGCCAGTCCGTGCGCACCGCGGCGACATCGCGCTCGATCAGCGCAGCCAAACCAGGGCGCAGATATTCCGCTTGCGCGAGCCGCGGCGCGATCAGCCGCTCCCAGCCGTCGATCGACAACGCATTAGCGCGCGTGGGCGTGAAGTCCGCCAGCGCCAGATGCATGCGCGCCAACGCTTCGCCGATGGCGGCGCAGTGGCCGATGTCGGGCGCGCGCGGCCAGACGCCGTCGAGGAAGGTCACGATCGCCGCTTGCTTGCCCGCAGCTTGGGTTAAGAAGTCTCCGCCCCGCGTCGGGATCGGCTGCGGGGCAGGAAAATCATGCGCAGCCAGTGCAGCCATCATGGCCATGAAGAAGGGGAGGTCGGCGGGCGCGACCCGCTTCTCGAACAGCGTGAGAATGAAGCGGCCCGCGGAGGTGGTGAGCTTGTAATTGGTGTTCTCCACGCCCTCGGCGATGCCTTCGCAGGCAAGCGCGGGCCCGATATCGTACTGCGCCAGCAGCGCCGTGACATCGGCCTCCGAGAGGGGCGTGTAGACGGCCATCTACGGCTCTCCCTCTCCCGCCATGGGCGGGAGAGGGGCGGGGGAGAGGGTGTGCTTACTCTTCGCGGTCTTCGCTCTCATGCGCCCCCTCCACGCGCACGACGTTGCGCGCTTCGTCCAGATGCACGATCCAGCGCGCGCTGTGCGCCCCCGCCATCATCGACCTGGTGAGGCGCTCGTAATGCATGAGGAAGCGATCAAGACGGGCTTCGTCTTCGTCCGTCAATGCGCGCCCTAGCGTCTCGATCTCCTGCGCGCCGCGCCAGCGGCGCACGATCTCCCATGACGGCGCGCGCAGATAGATGATCGCATCGAAGGCGGCGAAGAAGAGCTGGTAGCGGTTGGCGAGATCGTCGCGCACCTGCGCACGCCAGCGGCCTTCGCCATCCTCATCCGCCTCCAAGGCGTTGAGCGGGGCCGGGCCGAGTGCGTCTGGCAGGGCGCCTAGACACCAGCCGTCGAACAGAATCGCATCGGGGCGGCCGACAAAGCATGGCCACGCCTCCTGCGGGGCGCGATCGTCGGCGGCCTTGTCGAAGCGCGGCAGCGGCGTTTGCGTATCGGGCCCGGCCTCGGCGAGGTCCGCGAAGGTCGCCATCGCCACGCCCACCGCGTGCGTGCCGGGGGGCCCGCGCGTCGCAAACAGCGGATGGAAGCGCCTGGCCAGATCGGCGCGCTCGGCCTTGGTGAAGTAGACGTCGTCTAGAGAGAAGTGCGCGACACGCGGATGCGCAGCGGCATACGCGCGGCATTGATAGCTCTTGCCGCAGCCTTGCGCGCCGGCGACTCCAATCAGCGGCAGCCGGCCGGTGCGGTCCCGCGGCGCCGTCGCGATGGTGTGAGCAATCAGCGACTCAATTGAAAGGGCCATCAGGGCTTGGCCTCCGGGGCCGTTGCGCTGTGCGGGGGGGCCCGAAACGCGCCGCGATGGGTGCGCACAAGCGGCGGAATTCGCCGTCAGGCTCTTGGGCGCCGGCGCCGTGGAAGAGACCGGCGAACAGCGCGGCGGTTCCGGGGTTGCGGGCGACCGCGTCGTCGTAGGTCTGCTCTGCGAGGTCGAATTGCTGGGCGGCGCAGGCGTAGCGCACGAGCTCAGTGTAGCCCCATTCATAGCCGGGGTCGGCGTCGAGCGCTGCGCGCACGCTCTCGATTGCGCCGTCAAGATCGCCGAGTTTGAATTGC
>CAZNTI010000174.1:0-5021 GCA_964575885.1 uncultured Terricaulis sp. | reverse complement strand
CGATGGTGGTGATCTTCTTGGCGCCGACATAGGACAGCGTCGACATGCGCTCGCGGCGCACGATCTCCGCTTGCGGCAGCAGCTTGCGCACCATCGGGCGCATGGTGTCGGCGCCCAAGAGCATGGTTTCGCCGTAGCCACGCGCGTGCAGCAGGCGATCGGTGAAGACGTGGCCACGGTCGAGATCGCGGGCGACCTGAATTTCGTCCACCGCAAGAAACTCCACCGTCCGGTCAAGCGGCATCGCTTCCACCGTGCAGACGAAGTAGCGGGCGCTCTCCGGCGCGATCTTTTCCTCGCCGGTAATGAGCGCCGCCGCGGCTTCGCCTTTGGCGGCTACGACGCGATCATAAACCTCGCGCGCCAGCAGCCGAAGCGGCAGCCCGATCATGCCGCTCGCGTGCCCGAGCATACGCTCGATGGCGAGGTGGGTCTTGCCGGTGTTGGTGGGTCCGAGGACCGCCTTTACCTTAGCGCGCGCGGTCATCAGCGGAGCATGGGCGCCGGAGGCGCAAAATTCAAGCGCGACGCCTCAAGGCGTCGGCGCGGGTTGCTCCTCGGTGGCCGTCGCAGCGCCGCCTGCGGCTGCGGGCGCGGACGCTCCCGGCCCGGCAGCGGCGGCGGCGGCGGCGCGCCGACGAGCGGCCTCGACGAGGCGCTCCGCCAGCTGACGCAATTGCGCTTCTTCCTCGTCCGGATCGAAGGCCCGCGGCGCGCGCACCACCTCGATGCGGGCGGTGCGGCGATTGTCGGTGCGCACGATGCGAATCTCGCCGCCGGCTGCGCGCAGCAGCGACGCGCCATCGGTCTGACGGGCGAGGCTGACATTGTTCAGTTCGATCACCTCGCCGCCATCGACGCGCACGCCGCGGCGGACATCGGCGTCATTTTCGTCGAACTCGACGAAGGTGTAGATCAGCTCCATGCGAGGAAACTCGGCGACCACGGCGGGATCCTCGTTGATGGCGACCTCGTTGGCGGCGAACGGCCCGATGAGCGTGCGCCCCATGTAGGGCGAGCCGCCGGTCACCTCGCCCGCGTCATGCTTGCCGCGGCTTTGAAGGGCGCAGTAGCCGCGCTGACGCGGCCGCCGCGCCTCATTGTCGGCGACGACCCCGCACCACGCTTCATAATCGCGAGAGGTAATGACGACGCCGTAATTGGAGGTCACCCTATAGGTGAAACGTGTCTGGTAAACCGGCGTTCCCGCCGGGAGCAGCAGGCGCTCGCGGGTGAGCCAGCCGCCAGCCGCCAGCAGGTCGTTTTCAAGCCGGCCCACACGGCGCGGCTGCACCGGCACTGCAACGATGACATCGCCGCGGCGGATCTCGGCGCCCGTCGCAACCACGGCTTCGCCAGCCGACACCATTGGGTTGGCCATGCCGAGCAGGCCGCGGATGCGCTCCATCATCTCTTCGACGGTTGGAACGGCGGGAGGCTCGGCCGGCTTTTCCTGGACGGCGGCTTCCTCGGCGGGCTGCGCTGGAGACGGCGGCTCTTGCGCCCAAACCCCGCCGGCCCAAAGCGTCAGCGCCACGATCGCCAGAACCTGCTTCATTGCATTCCTCCCCCGCGCCAGACGGTTAGCGGGTTGAGGTGGGCGGGCCAAGACTGGACCGGCGAAGAAAACAGGAACGAATCACTTTGACGCAAGCTCTATTGATTCGTTCCTTGCACGTTCACGCCCCAGTCCTAGTGGTTAATACATAAGTAACCCACTAATCTTGCAGTCATCCGCCCAGGTCGGTCCGACAGACCAGACCCGGGCCAGGCCGTTAATCTCTTGTTTACAATTGAGATCAGCGCAGCCGCTGACCGTTGAACGAAAGCCGGCGCGCCTCCATGCGAACAACGCCCACGCCATCGGTGGGCATCTCAATGGTGATGGGGGCCCACATGCCGCTCGACGCCTGCGCGAACACGAACGTCAGCGTGGCCGGCTCCTGCGGATCGCTGAAGCCTGCCAGGGGGCGGAACTGCACCCGGCAGCGTACCGCCGGACCCTCATAAGCGGGGGTGTCGACATTTACCCGGCCGTTCGGGCTCAGCACGAAATCGAAACGCGAGCGGCCGTCCATATAGACGTGCAGCGTGCGCGAACAGGGGTCGCCGGTCGCGGTGACCATAGCAGCGATGGCGGTGATTTGGTCTATCACGCCGCGGCGCTGCTCCGGGGTGGCGCGAGGGTCGCCCATGCCCATGCCGGGCGGGTCGCTGGTGGTGACCACGTCAGTGGGACTGAAGGCGGCGCGGACGAGCCGCCCGTTGGGGCGATCGTCGCGGCGGCGCCCGCCCTGGTGCTGGTAGGCGGCGGGCTGCAGCGTCCCGGTCGGCGTCACTGCGCCGCGCACCGAGTACGAATAGTCCTGGCTGTTGCCGAGGAGCGTCCGAGCGAAGCCCTTGATCTCGCGCCGCGCCCGCGCCTCGTAGGTCGCGCCGGTCTGATTGAAGCGGTAGGTGAAGTCGCCCGCCTCGACGCCGCGCGCAAACACCGCGTAGGTGGCCTCGAAGCTGCGGTCCTGGGTTTGGGCGGATGCGGACCCGGCCAGCGCCGCTAGCCCCAGCCCTACCACGAGCGCCTTCATGGACTTCATCAAACTCGCATCTCCCGCATGGTCTTCATAGACTAGGCTGGCCGATGTGATCTCGCCATGAACCAAATGGGGCGGTTTCGTGGAGCGGAGGGTCCCGGCCGCCTTGACCGGGCTGGGAGGTTCGCGTAAGCGTCCGCGCTTCGATTTTCCTGAAAGCCCCGCGAGCAGCAAGATGTCCCGCCGTTGCGAACTGACCGGCGTCAATCGCCAGATTGGCCACAAGGTCAGCCACTCGAACATCAAGACCAAGCGCGAGTTCAAACCGAACCTCGTCGACGTCACGCTGTCCAGCGACGCGTTGGGGCAGAACTTCAAGCTGCGCATCACCGCCGCCGCCTTGCGCACGGTCGATCATCGCGGCGGGCTGGACGCCTTCCTGCTCAAGGCTGACGAAGCCGAGCTATCACAGCGCGCCGAGAAGATCCGCCGCGACCTGAAGAAGAAGCTCAGCGAGACGGTGGCGGCATAAATGAGCCGGACCGGCGGCGGTGTCCGCGCCGGAACCGTCTTTGGCTTTCCATTGGTGATTGACGTTTCGGTCCTTTATCTCGGGCCGATCATTGCCTTGATGGTGGTGTCTCAAGCCAGCAGCGGCGGACTGCTCCGCGCCCTGCTGCAGTTTCCCATCATATTCGCTTCGGTGTTCTTGCACGAGCTGGCGCATGCGCTCACGGCGCGCTCGCTCGGCGTACCTGTGCGCCACATCGCGCTCACCTGGTTTGGCGGCTACGCCGCGTTCTGGACACCGCCCAAGCGCTGGCGGGAAGCTGTGATCGCATTCGCCGGCCCCGCGTCAAACCTTGCGCTCGCAGTGGCGCTTTTTGCCGTGCTGCCGCTTGTTGAGACCCAGAGCGCCGGGATAACCGGCGCCAACCTGTGGGTTCGCGCAGGGCCAACGCCGCTCGCGGAGCACCTCGTAAGGACAGCGGCTGTCATCAATCTTGGTCTTGGCATATTCAACCTGCTGCCCGCGCTTCCGCTGGATGGCGGACACATCCTGCGAACGATCCTTGCGTCGTTTCTGCCCTGGGCACAGGCACATCGGCTGGCGGCATGGTCGGGCATAGTGCTCGGCGCGCTGGTGGCGGCTTATGCGATGTGGGCGGAAAGCCTATGGACGCTCGTGATCGGCGGCTTCATCGCGTACATCGCCTGGAACCAGCGGCGGGTCGAGGATCACTGAGGCGCCACATCAAACGCCAGCAGCAGCGTGCGCTGGCGGCGGTTGAAGTTGTCGTCAGAGAGAATGTAGAGCCGCGTCGCGCCATCGGGCATGCGCACCGCGGCGATAGCTTCAAAATTATCGACCGGCAGCGGCGTCGCGATCAGCGCCAGCTGCACGCCAACCACCGGCGCATCGCCCCTAAGCGCCTCATCGGTGAAGCGTACGATGCGAGCGCGCGCGCCGATCACGGGCGCATAGAAGCGCTCAATCGCGACGAAGCCGCCGTCCGGCAATCTATCCATGCCGGTGAGCGAGAACCCGTCCCGCAAGGCGTACGACTGCGTTGACGCCGCCGGCGCCGATGCGCCGAGGCCCGCACGCCACAGCGGGGTATCGCCGCCACCGCCCTCGGCGCCGACCAAAAGCGCCCCGTCGGCGTCGACGCTGAGCGCTTCGAGCCCTGCATTGGCCGGAAGCTCTCTCACGCCGCCGAGCGCCGGGCCGGCGAGCGCCGCGCCAAACGGTCCATCCCGATTCAAGTCATAAATGCGGATGCTCTGGGTCTGCTCGAAACTTACCGCGAAACGGCCGTCGCCAAGCTGGGTCAAGCCCTCGGCGTCGCCATTTTCCTTTTCAGCGAACGGCTCGCCGGCTTCGTCGCGCATGAACGCCACTCGGGTGTCGCTCAGCCCGACGAGGCGTCCCTCGCCGTCAAGCGCCAGCAGCGCCTCGAACCACATTCCGGTATCGGAGATCGCCACCAAGCGGCCGTCGTCGAGAACTTCAAGGCCTGAGAGGCCACCGAAGCTCTCCGCATCCGCGCGAAGCTCCAGCCCACCGCGGAACACCAGGTCGCCGACGCGCTCGGGCGAAAACGCGACCGGCTCGGTCTCGACGGCAAGCGCGCGCCATTGCTCGGTGATCGGCGCGTCCGCCGCCGAGGGCGCGCACGCCGCAACCGCGAGCGTCAGCATCGCCGCAACCAGCCAAGCGCGCATCACGCGGCCTTCCGTCGCAAGCGCGAGCCGGCGCCGAAACGCGGCGAGAATTCGCTCGGCGCCGCTTCATCGAAGAGTTCCGCAAGCTTGCCGACCATGACCCCGCCCAGCTGCTCTGCGTCAGTGATGGTGACGGCGCGGCGATAATATCGTGTGACATCGTGGCCGATGCCGATGGCGATCAACTCGACCGGCGAGCGGGCCTCGATCCAATGGATGACGGCGCGCAAATGCCGTTCAAGGTAGTTGCCGGGATTGGCCGAG
>CAZNTI010000173.1:0-5036 GCA_964575885.1 uncultured Terricaulis sp. | reverse complement strand
GAGCGCATCGAGCGTGCCGCGCGCCTGGGCGGCCCCGATGGAGAGCGCGGTGCGGACGGTCGGCGTAAACAGCGCGCAGCGTTCGTCGGCGGCGATCAGCGCCCGCCGCTCGACATAGGCCGCGCGGGCGTCGGGCGTCTGCGCGGCGGCGGCGCCGGCGAAGCCGGCCACAGCGAGGGCGAATACGAGCAGGCGCATCATCGGGTAAAGTGTTAAGCTGCGCGTCTTGCGTTCTGGTGAACGGCGTGGACGAACTCAAAACAGAATTCTGGGCCAGCGCGCTGATCCGGCGCGCCGAGATCGGCGGCGCGTTCGCGGGCGTCGTGCGCAAGGGCGATGCCGACGCGGGCGCGGTGCTGGTCAAGGTGGCGACATTGAATGGGAGGGCGCGGCTCTATGCGCCGGCCCGCGACGGCGCAGGCGAGCGCATCTGGCTCGACCTGTCGGCCGGCTCGCTGGGCGACGCCGAGCCCGACATCGACGCCTACGTGCGCAAGCGCGCGGAAAACGATCCCGACCTCTGGCTGATCGAGATCGAGGACAAGCACGGCCGACATTTTTTGATGGAGCCGGTGGCTGGGGTGTAACTGACCCTGAGGCTCGTGCGATCTGCCCCGCCGAACTCAATGGGGACGAGGCGTTGATCAGGCAAGCGCGCAGGGATGATCTGGACAGACTAAGCGCTATCGCCGCGTCCACACAGATGTTCGTTGGCGATGAGCTTAGCGGCTTCGTCGCCATCATGGATGCGCATCTTGCGGCCGCCGAGTCGGGCGTAGCTCAAGACGCTGCGTTGCTGGTCGCCGTCGACGACGATGATCAGCGAGCCCTTGGCGCAGTCTATTTCAAGCCTGAAATGATGACGCAGGGTGTTATGAACCTGTTGTTCATCGGAGTGGCCGCCAAGGCTCGACAAAAAGGCGTCGGCAGAGCGCTCGTGGCGCGCTTCGACGAGGCGGCGCAAGCCAGTCGCGCGCGCCTAGCCATTATCGAGACTGCTAGCGCACCCATGTTCGCGCCTGCCTGGAGGCTCTACCAATCGGCCGGATACGTGCAGGAGGCCCGGCTTCGGGACTATTACGACAATGGCCTGGACAAGCTGATCTTCTGGAAGCGCTTCTAGCCAGGTAAATCTTAGCGGCTAACCGCTCGTCGCAAGGCGGTTGCACAGTGGCGCGGGCCTGCCCCAGTGCTGCGCGATGAAGGACTTCATACGACAGTTTGTCTTCTTGCCCGCCTTGAGCGCCGGGGCCGATGTCGCACTCCTGGCGCTGCGCCTCGTAGTCGGATGGTTCTTGATCCTCGGCGTTTGGGACAACATCGAAAATGCGGCGCGGATGCGCGAGTTCGCGGGGTTTCTGGCGCAGCACGGCTTCGTCATGCCGGACTTGATGGCGCCGTTATCGGTTTGGGCGCAGTTCTTTTGTGGCATTGCTTTTCTGTTCGGGCTGTTCACGCGCTGGGCGGGACTGATCTGCGCGTTCAACTTTGTTGTGGCTCTGGTCATGGTGGACGCCGCGCTCGGCGTCCGTGGCGCCTTCCCGTCCGCGATGCTGGTGCTGAGCGGGTTCTGCCTTGCGACGTTAGGCGCTGGGCGCCTGTCGCTCGATGCTGTGCTGACGCGCGTGGCGCTGCGTTAAGGAGCGGGTGGGGTAAAGCGAGTTGCAAACGCGCCCGCACCCTTCGGTTCAGCGATCGATCACTTCGCTGCGCCAGCCGTCATCCTGGCCCATCTGCCGGCCGAGATCGTAGAGGCGGGCCATCGACGTTTGCGAGAAATCGGTCAGCGGCACGCTTTGGCCTGCGGGGATGGAGATCATCCGGAATTCCCCACCGTGGCGTTCGGCGATGGCGGCGTTCATTTGCAGGACGGCGCGCATCGAGGCTTTGCCGCTGGTCGCCAGGCTCTGGCGCAGGATGGCGAACGCGCTCGTCTCGGTGTCCTCCGGCGTGGGCGCCACTGAAATGTTGGCGATCATGAAAATCCTCACCGCACCGGCGCTGCCGAGCCGCGCCCCCGGATGGTCCGCCAGGGCTTCGGGAACCGCATAGATCGGCGCGGCGATGCCGCCGTCGACGTGCATTTCGCCGCCTTCGCCGATGTCGATCGAGACCGGCGGGAAAATCCCCGGAATGCTGGCCGACGCCAGCATCACGTCGCGAAACAGCGCCAGCCCGCGGTCGCCGCCGAGCCGCGCGATGGCGCCCATGTCCCAGGCCACCGCGCGCTGCTGGTTCAAATCGGTGGTGATCACGATCAGCGTGCGACCGCTGCGGCTTTCGGCGGCGACGGCGTCGATCAGGTCCTCGGTCACGTAAGAATTGACCAATGCGCGCAGTGGCGCGCCGCTGAACATGGATTGGGCGAACAGCCCCGACAGCATGCGCCTGCGCATGAGCCGTTCGGCGCGCGGGTCGAGATAGGCGGCGCGCAACTCATCGTACCAGTCAGCGCCCAGATAGGCGAAGGGCGCGATCAGTGCGCCGGTGGAGACGCCGGTGACGTGATCGAAGATCGGCCGGTCGCCGCGTGCGGTCCAGCCCGCGAGCACGCCGGCGCCGAAGGCGCCGTTGGGGCCGCCGCCTGACAGCGCCAGCACGTCGAACGCGCCATCCTCCGGGGCGCGCCATTCACTGCTGAGAAGATGCTCAGCGAGCCGCGGATCATCGCTGTAGGCGCGCAGCGTTGGCGCCGGCAGCGTTTGGGCCGCCGCCGTTGCGATTGTCAACGCGCTCACCAATAGCGCGATCATAAGCTGAAGCATCGGCATTCTCCGGGCGGGCTCAAGCGCTGCGCGGCGGCGCGCGCATGAGGCCTATGCCGGTGGCCAGCAGCCACGCCGCCAATCCCAGAAAGCCCGCAATGGTGGCCAGCGCGAAGGCGTCGCCCGGCTGGCCGAGCGCGATCGCCACGCCCTCGTGCACGCCCAACACGATCGCCGCGGCGGTGACGAAGCCGAGGGCGGCGCTGACGCGCTTGCCGTCGCTCCATTGCAGCGTGCTCAGCAGCGCCACGAATAGCGCCGTAAGCCACTGCCCAAGATGCTCGCCGATGGCGACGCCGCCATACTGGTTGATGAGGTCGAAGGTTTGCTCAGCCGCGCGCTTTGCTTCAGCGTCGGCGCTCGGGTCAGCGTGGAGGCGCGCGAGTCCCGGCACGACGAACACCCAGCGCCATAGCCCGATCGCCTGCGCCAATGCCGCAAGTGCGCCAGCGATCGCAGCCCCGATGGCCAGGGCTGGCTTCTGGGCGATCGCTTTCGGGGTCAGCGCCAGCGCGAACGCCAAAGGCGCCAGCGCCAGAGCCGAGAGCGCAAAGGCGTGCCAGGTCAGGATCAGGCCTGGCCCGCCGGCGGCGAACAGATCGAGCGCCTCGCCGGCCGAGCGACGCAACACCGCCGGATAGTCATAGGTCGCGGCCAGGATGGCGTAGGGAATGTTGAAGCCGATGGCGAGCGCGATGGCGGCTGCGCCGGTCAGCGGCCTGGGGGATTCCATGCGCCGCTCTCCTCTCTTGTCACTGTACGGTGACAAGTGCATATCACCGCCCGGAGACAAGGCGCAAGGAAAAAGTCACCGATTGGAGACAATGCTGCCTGAAACGCGGTGGAGCCAATGCCCAAGACCGATACGTCGTCGCCTCGACGCACGCGCCGGCGAGACCGCGAAGCCACCGAACGCGCTCTGGTGGCGGCGGCGAAGCAGGTGCTCGCCGAGGCCGGTTTCCAGAATTTCGGCGTCAACGCCATTGCCCGCCAGGCCGGATGCGACAAGCAGCTCATCTATCGCTATTTCGGCGGCCTGGAGGGGCTTGCCGACGCCATCGGCGCGGATCTGGCCGACACCCTGACTGCGCGGCTTCAGCCCCTGTCGGCGGGGGCGCCGCCGAAAACCTATGCAGAGCTCATGAAGGTGCTGGCGCTTGGTCTGGTCGATCTGCTGCGCGCAGACCCGATCATGCAGCAGATCATCGCTTGGGAGATGGCCGCGCCTTCGCCGCTGGTGACTCAGATGGTGGCGGCGCGCGGGCGCCGGCTCGGCGCCTGGATGCAGGCGATGCGCGGCGAGCTTGCCCCTCCGGCAGGCGTCGATGCGCCCGCCGTAAACGCCATCCTGATCGCCAGCACGCAGCAGCTGGTGTTGTCGGCGGCGGCGTCGGGCGAGTTCGCGTCGATGCCGCTCAGGACGGAGGCGGACTGGAGGCGTGTACAGAGCGCTTTGGCGGCGCTGGTGGATGCGATCTACGCTGGCAGGTGAGACCCAAGCGCCGATCCTGAGCTCACGCCGCGGCGCCGCGGGCGCCGTTCAATTGAAGCAGACGAAAGTTCAGCACCGCCGCCACTGTCACCCACGCGAGATAGGGGGCGAGCAAAAACGCCGCAGGCGCACTGAATTGCGCGAACGCGACGATCAGGCCGGCAATCAGCAGCCAAAGACAGATCACCTCCGCCATGGCCCAGTCCAGACGCTTGAGGCCGAAGAACAGCCACGACCAGGCCGCGTTCACGAGCAAATGCAGCGCGAAAAGCGCCAAAGCCGGCCACGCCGACACGCCCGCCGCCTCCCAAACCAGCCACCCCGATACTGCGATGGCGCAGAACAACACCGTCCACACCAGCGGGAACGCCCAATTGGGCGGCGTCCAGCTCGGCTTGCGCAGATTTGCGTACCATTCGCCGGGCCGAAACGCGGCCCCCGTGGACGCGGCCGCAAAGCTCACGCCGAAGAAGACCAGCAGTGCAACGAGAGAGGAGAGGTCCACGCACCACCTGTCGAGTTCGAACTTGATCTACCTAGGGCGCGCGCACGCCCGCGTCGATGCGGCTTAGCCCGTTGGCCCGCCGTCCGCAGTTGCAACACCGGCGGTCGCGGCGTACACGCGCCGCTCTCGCGCAGCCTGAACCCTGATGACCTTAGATCCCGCCACGCCAGCGCAACACGACCTACGTTCGCCCGCCGCGCAAGCCCAGCGTCGGCGTACGTTCGCGATCATTTCGCACCCTGACGCCGGCAAGACGACGCTGACCGAAAGCCTG
>CAZNTI010000172.1:4059-5148 GCA_964575885.1 uncultured Terricaulis sp. | reverse complement strand
CGGCCCCAAGGGCGAGCGCTACTTCAGGCCGCCCATCTTACGCACGAGCTTCCATTCGTCCGCCGTCACCGGCTGCACCGATAGCCGTGAGTTTTTCACCAGCACCATCTCCGCGAGCTTCGGCTCGGCCTTGATCGCGGCCAGCGTCACCGGCTGGGGGACCGGCTCCACCGCTTTCAGATCCACGCACACGAACGCGCCGGTTTTGTCGGTTGCGTCGGGATAGGCCTCCTTCACCACCTCCGACACGCCCACCACCGCCTTGCCTTCGCCCGAATGGTAGAAGAAGGCGCGGTCGCCTTTCTTCATGGCGTTCAGGTGCGCTTTGGCCTGGTGGTTGCGCACCCCGGTCCAGGCATCGGCGCCCTTCTTCATGTGCTGGTCCCACGACCATACGCCGGGCTCGCTTTTGACAAGCCAGTACGCCATCAGGCGCGCGCCTCGAACACCAGATTGAACGGCGTCTGTGTCGCGCGGCGGAATTTCGAGAAGCCGGCGTCCTTCACCACTTTCTTGAGCCGCGCTTCGCCGGCTTGCGCGCCAAGCCCCAAGCCCACTTCCTGGCTGCGCGACGCCGGCGTGCAGATCATTGTGGAGGCAGAGTAAAAGACGCGGCCCACGGCGTTCAGATTGTCCTTCAGGTCGTCGTGCGCGAACGGCTCGACGATCATCCAGGCGCCATCGGAAGCCAGCGTCTCCTTCACATGCTTGCCCGCCCCGACTGGATCGCCCATGTCGTGCAGGCAGTCGAAAAACGCCACCATGTCATAGTCGAGCGCCGGAAATTCCTTGGCGCTCGACTGCTCGAAGGTGATGCGCTTGGCGACGCCGGCGTCCTTCGCCATCTGCTTTGCGCGCGCGATCGAGGGTCCATGATAGTCGTAGCCGTAGAATTTCGACTTCGGGAACGAGAGCGCCATCAGGATGGTCGAGGCGCCGTGCCCGCAGCCGACGTCAGCGACCTTGGCGCCCTTCTCCAGCTTCTCCTTCACGCCCCGCAGCGCGGGAATCCATTGTGACACCAGGTTGGCGTTATAGCCGGGGCGGAAGAAGCGCTCGACGCCGACGAAGAGCTCGGGATCGTGCTCG
>CAZNTI010000172.1:0-4049 GCA_964575885.1 uncultured Terricaulis sp. | reverse complement strand
GTGCCGCGGAACAGGCACGCCGAATGCTCATGCCAGCCGACGCCTTTGCCAGACTTGAAGGCTTCGGCGATCTTGGGCTCGTCGAGCCACATCGACTGCGCCAGCTCGAATGCGCCGGCGAAAAAGCCTGGCCCGCCCTCGTCGGCGAAAGCCGCCGCCTGTTCAGGGTTGAGTTTGAATTTCTTGCTCTTCGAGGAATAATCGACATAGCCCGACGCCGCCTGCGCAGAGAGCCATTCCTGCAGATAGCGCGCGTTGAGGCCGGTCTTCTCGGCGAGTTCTTCAGGCGTCACCGCCTTACCGTCAGCCATGGCCTTGTAGATGCCGAGCCGATCGCCCAACAGCACCAGCACGGCGCTTGTTGAAGCGCCGAGATCGCCCACCAGCTTGCCGATGAACGCATTCAGCTTCTCGGGATCGGGCGTCTTCATTCTCACCCCCTGTGCACTGGCGTCGAGCTAACGCCTTACGTGTTTCACCCGCAAGCGCCTCGCGCGAATTTCGGCTGCCCGCGCCTTACTGCGCCGGGGCGCCCCAGCGCGCCGCGAACCAACAGGCGAGCGGCACGAAAACCACCGCGGCGGCAAGCATCCACCATGGATGCGGGATGAGCGCGAGATTGGCGAGCGTGGCCGCAAACAGCGCCGCGCCCGCGATCCACCCGGCCCACACCCGCCCCGCGATTCTTGCGCCTGCGAACGCGCCTACCGCGCCCGCGATCGTCCACGTGAGCGGCAAGCCAACCAGCGAGGCCAGCGGCGCCGAAGCCACGTAGGCGCGGAGGGATTCGGGATCGCGCACGTTCAGATCCGCCGGCGGCGGGAACAGCTGATGGTTAAGCCAATCGCCCGCAAACACCACGCCGAAGGCGAGCGCCACGCCCGCCAACACGCCGCCCACGATCCGTACAATGGCCATTTCGCCTCCCCAGCGCGCGCCCGAGCATGTCGGCGCCAACGGCGTGCGTCAATCTCGCCTAAGGCGCCGCAGCGCCTTGATCTGCGCAGTCGGCTCGGCCAGTTTCGCGGCGGGATGAGTTTCGCGCTTGAAGCGGAGGGGCTGGCCAAGCGCTACGGCGCGCGCGCAGCGGTTGAGGATCTGAGTTTTCAGGTCCCGCGCGGCGCCATTTATGGCGTGCTGGGCCCCAACGGCGCCGGCAAGAGCTCCACTCTGCGCATGCTGGTGGGCGTGCTACAGCCGAGCGCGGGCCGCATCTCCGTGCTTGGCGGGCCCCCGACCCGCGAAGCGCTTAAGCACGTGGGATACCTGCCGGAAGAGCGTGGCCTCTATCGCGGCATGAGCGCGCGCGCGGCCATCGCCTATCTCGCCCGCCTGAAAGGCGCACCCGCCGGACGCGCCTTCAAGCGCGCCGACCTGTTGCTGACCGAACAGGGTCTGCGCGGTATCCGCCACAAGCACATCAAGACGTTGTCGAAAGGCATGGCGCAGAAGGTGCAGGTGCTGGCCGCGCTCGCGCACGAACCTGACCTTATCATTCTCGACGAGCCGTTCTCCGGACTCGATCCGGTCAATCAGCGCGGCCTCGAAGAGATGATCCGCGCCCAGGCCGAAGCCGGCCGCACGATCCTCTTTTCAACCCACATCATGGAGCACGCCGAGCGGCTGTGCGACCGCATCCTGCTGATCGCCCAAGGTCGCAAGGCTTTCGAAGGCACGGTGCCGGAAGCGCTGGCGCTCGCCCCCAGCATTGCGCTGCTGGAAACCGACGGTGATTTCGATCTGGCCGGCGCACTCGCCGCACGCGGCTTCAATATCGTCGCCGACGGCGAGGAACACGGCAACCGCCGTTGGCGCGCGCACCTGGAGAACGGCAAAGGCTCGCGGCAATTGCTGTCGGCGTGCGTCGAGGTCGGCGCGCCGCTCAGCCTGTTCGAGCCCGCCCGCGCCAGCCTGCACGAAGCCTTCGTGGCGCTGGTCGGCGAGCAAGCGGCGCGCCCGGCGCCATGAGGAGCCGCTGATGCCCCCGATCTGGCTCGTCGCCCGCCGCGACTACCTCGCCTACATCGGCTCGTGGGGGTTCTGGCTGTCGCTCATCACCGCCCCGCTGCTGATGGCGGCGCTGATCTTTGCTCCGGTGCTGCTGGCGCAAGCCGAGCCGCCGCGGGCGTTGGCGATCCTTGCCGATCGCGCAAGCGACGCGCGCGCCGTGCACGCCGCCTTCATCAGCGAAGCGCGCGGCGAGGCCCGCCGCGAGATCGACGCCTACTTGGCTGCGGCAGCGCCGGCGGTCAGGGCCGATGCGATCGTCGCTTTCGACGCCGCCGCCCGTCGCAGCGACGCGGTTGCGGCTGCGCGCGAGGTGGTCCGCGCCAACGCGCCGGAGGCGCTGCGCGCCTTCCCCAACCCTTCGCCGCGTTATGTGATCGTAGCGGCGCCCGCCGACAGCATCGAGGGGCTTACGCCCTATCTGCAGGGCGCGCTGACGCTGCCGGGGGGCGCTGCTCTCTATGGCGCGCTCGATATCCGCCGCGACGCCCAGGCTGCGCCATCGATCGAGTATTGGAGCATCAATCTCAATCAGGCCGAGCCCCCCGACCTCGCCAAGCGCGCCATGCGCCTGCAGATGCAGCGCGAAGCTTTGGCCGCGCAGGGGCTCAATCCGGCCGAAGCCGACCGTTTGCAGGCGCTGGACCCCGTGATCGCGTCCTACGATCCCCGCCCGGGCGCGGGCGGCGCTGAAGTGACGCTGCGCCAGCGTGCGCCGTTCTTCGCCGCGCTGGCGCTGGCGTTCATCCTGTGGAGCGTCGTGTTTTCGGTCGCCAACATGCTGCTCACCGGCGTCATCGAAGAGAAATCCAACAAGATCCTCGACACCATCCTGACCAGCGTCAGCCCCTTGGAGCTGCTGATCGGCAAGCTTCTGGGCGTGGCGGCGGTGAGCGCGACGCTGTTCCTGTTCTGGGGCGCGCTGGGCGGGGTGCTGCTCTCTTCGGCGGCGACGCAATTGAGTGAGTCCGTGTTCGGCCAGATCGCGGCGGCGTTCCTGGAGCCGCGCCTGATCGCGGCGTTTCTGGTGGGCTTCGTCGCCGGCTATTTGATGTATGGGGCGATCTTCCTGGCGCTCGGATCGATGAGCGAGTCGATCCAAGAGGCCCAAACCCTGCTCGGTCCGGTGGCGCTGGTGCTGGCGATGCCGATGATGCTGTTGACGCCGGCGCTCGACAATCCCAACGCCCCGATTATCGAGACCGCGTCCTGGGTGCCGCTGTTTACGCCGTTCCTGTTGCTGATCCGCGCACCCTCCGGCCTCTCCTGGATCGAGATCGCCGGCCAGGGCGCGCTGATGATCGTCGCGGTCGTCGTTGTGCTTTGGCTGGCGTCGCGGGTGTTCAAGGCCGGTGTGGTCAACCAATTGTCGATGTCGAGCCTGTTCGGGCGCAAACCCGCCAAGGGTTAGGTCGCGGCCCGCCAGCCCAGCAGCGCCAGCCCGTGGCCTTCGGGATCCTTGAAGGCGCGCAGCGCCAGTTCGCGCCCATCGGCCTTCTGCAGGATCACCGCGTCGTGGACGAACGCCGCCCCGGCGGCGGCCACCGCGCGCTCGGCCGCCTCCCACACCAACGGTTCGAAATACAGGATGACGTCGCCGCCAAGCATTTCATCGCTGGGCTTTTGCCCGATCAGCAGCCGCACGCCGCCGCCATCCATGAAAATCATGCCGCCTGCTTCGAACAAGACGGTGAGGCCCAGGGCGCGGCGATAAAAATCCGCCAGCGCTTTCGGATCGCGCGACCCCAACGCCACCTGACGCAGACCGGTGACCAGAGGTTCGGGTGGAGAAGACATCGGCGCGCCTCCGAGCGTTGCTTTGCGCCAAACCCTAAACACGCCAACGCCGCCCGCGCAAAGCGGCAGGCGGCGTTTTCGGGTTCAACCTAGCGAGCGGACTACTTCCGCGGCAGCAATCCTTCGCGCTGGGCGCGCTTGCGGGCCAGCTTGCGCGCACGGCGCACGGCCTGCGCGCGCTCCCGGGCGCGCTTCTCGGAGGGCTTTTCGTAGTGATTGCGGCGTTTCATCTCGCGGAAAGTACC
>CAZNTI010000171.1:0-5199 GCA_964575885.1 uncultured Terricaulis sp. | reverse complement strand
TATCGCCGAGCAATTGGTGTACGGCGAGAACCATCTCAATACCGGCGCTTCCAACGATATCATGCAGGCCACCAACATGGCCCGGCGCATGGTGACCGAGTGGGGCATGAGCGAGCTGCTAGGCCCGCTGCGCTACGCCGCCAACGAGCAGGAGGTGTTCCTCGGCCACTCGGTGACGCAGCGCCAGAATATGTCGAGCGAAACCGCCAAGCTGGTGGATCAGGAAGTGCGCCGCATCGTCACCGAAGGCGAGCAGCTGGCCCGTACCGTGCTGACCGAGCACAAGGACGAGTTGCTCATGCTGGCCGAAGCGCTGGTCGAGTACGAAACGCTGTCCGGCGAGGAAGTGATGGCGCTGCTGCGTGGCGAGAAGCTGAGCCGGCCCGAGGAGCCGCCGGTGACGCCGCTGCCGCCGGCCCCGGCGCTGCCGGTGACCGACGAAGACGATGTCGCGCGGCCGCATTCTGGCGCCTGGGGCGGGGCGGCGCCGCAAGGCGCCTGATCGTCCGACGTTGAAAACCACATCAAGCCCCGCTGTCGCATAGACAGCGGGGCTTTTTGTGGGTGCGCTAGAATTGCACCGTGAGATCGAGGCCGCTGTAGAGGGTGTCTTCGGCGCTGGAAGTATTGGGCGCTTCGCGCAGGAAGCGGCCTTTGTCCAGATAGACGGCGTTCGCTTCCAGCCGGAGCCGGTCTGGGATGAGCCAATAGCGCAGCCGACCCTCGATCTGCACGCCGGCGAAATTCCCGGCGTCGCCGCTTGGATCGCGCACGCCGCTGGTCGAGAACGCATCGGTGTCTGAGGCCAGCCAAAGGCCGCGCACGGCGGCGAATCCATCCACACGCGGGCTGGGCGTCAGCTCCAACGCCGCTCACCTAGAACGACTGCCTGAAGGTGACCCCCAGGGTGCGGGGATCACCCGGCGTGCCGTAGATGGCGCCGGAATTGCCGGCCTGCACGCTGGTCAAGGTAAGGTATTCCTCATCGAAGGCGTTGCGGATGAAGAAGAACGCTTCCGCGCCTTCCCCGGTCCTATAGCCCAGCCGCAGGTTGACGATCGTCGATGCGTCAATGGTCGCGTAGCGCGAGACCGAAGCGTCGGAATTCCAATCCGAACGATAGCTTGCGTCGAAGCCGGCGAAGCCCTCACCGTCGAGCGCGCCGAAGCTCAGCGGGTGGCTGTACTCGGCGCCGGCGGAAGCCGACCATTCCGAGACCCCCGGCAAGCGCCGGCCGGTCAGATCGCAGGCGGTCGTCGTGGCGCCGATCAATTCCAGCGGGCAGGGCCCGTTCGGGAACGACGCATAGGTAGCGTCGGTATAGGCGGCGGTGGCGTAGCTGGTGAAATAGGCGTTGGGCGCGTAGCGGGCCTCAAGCTCGATGCCGCGCACCTCGACCTTGTCGATATTGGCCAGGTAACCGCGCAGCGCGCCTGGACCGGTGTCGACGACGTTGGCCTGGTAGTCGGTCACGTCGGTGGAATAGACGGCGAGGTTGAGCGTCAGCGCGCGCTGGAAGAATTGCGTCTTGACCCCGAACTCCACTGTCGTGGTTTCTTCTGGGTCGATGACGGCGCTGACCAGCGCCGGATTTCCGGCGGAGTCGGTCGGGATGCCGGCGGCGTTGATGCCCCCGGATTTGTAACCAAGCGCGTAGGTCAGGTAGGTCAGGATGTCCGGCGTGATATCGTAGGCGACATTGATCTGCCCCGAGGGGCTCTCGTCGCTGAACGAAGCGTCGTAGCTTTGCGGGCGCGCGATGCCGAGCTGGCGCGCGATCAGCACAGGATCGCTGGTAGCGAGGCCGCCGCTGACGACTTGATCGAAGCTCCCGGTCTTGTCCTCGATCGTGTAGCGAACGCCGGGGCTGATGCGCAGTCGATCGGTGACGTTCCATGTCGCTTGTCCGAACACGGCGTACGACTCGGTTTCGGAAACCACGTGCGTGGTCGAGAGATACCCGTCCAGCAGGTTGGCCGGCACGCTCGGTCCGATCAGCCAGCGGGCGGCGTCGGCGCCCCATTCTTCACGGCCGTTGGTTTCGATTTCCTGATTGAAGAAATAAAGTCCCGCCACCCAGTCGATAGTGTTCGACCCGTTGGAGGCGAGGCGGATCTCCTGGCTGAACTGGCTTTGATCGGAAGGGTTGTTGGAGGCGGTGCGGATCGACAGCGCAGTGTAGTCGCGGTCGTTCGCGGGACGCCATTCCCAGGCGCGCCAAGCGCTGATGGAGGTAAGTGTGGCTGCGCCAAAATCCCAATTCACGGTGGCTGACACACCGCCGAGCCGCTGATCGGCCTGCACCGGCGAGTTCACGTCAGCCAGCCTGTCGTAAGGGTTGGTGCTCGGCGGGGCGTAGCCGAAGGCGGCGGCCAGCGCTGGAAATTGCTGCGCGGCGGGGCGCAGAGTGGGGCCATAGCCGACATAGACCTGGGTGCAGCAATCGGTTTCCTGCTCGGAGTAGTCGGCCGAAAGCCGCACGTCGAAGTTCGGGTACGGGGTGAACAGCAATTGCCCGCGCACGGTGCGATTGTTGGCGTTGTTCTGTTCCGCGTTGGTGGTGACGTTTCGAATGAAGCCATCCCGCTCGGTCGCCCCGATCGACAGACGTCCGGCCAGCAGGTTGTCGATCAACGGGCCGCTGACGGTGGCTTTGGCCTGGATGAATCCGTAATCGCCGATCGAGAATTCGGTGCGCGCTTCCGGCTCGAAGCTGGGCGCGCGCGTGGTGACGCTGATGGCGCCGGCGGTGGTGTTCTTGCCGAAAAGGGTGCCCTGCGGGCCGCGCAATATTTCCAAACGTTCGACGTCGACCAGATCGATTGTCGATGAGGCGGGGCGCGCGAAATAAACCTCGTCGACGTAGAAGCCCACGCCTTGCTCGAGGCCGTCATTGGCGAGCCCGTAATTGGAGCCGAGGCCACGGATGTTGAAGGCGGTGTTGCGAGGGTTAGAGGAAATGAACTGCACGCTGGGCTGCAGCTGAGTGACCTGCTGGATGGTGTAAGCGCCGGTCTGGTCCAGCAGCCGCCCGCTGAGCGCCGTGATCGCGATCGGCACGTCCTGCAGGTTTTCTTCGCGCCGCCGCGCGGTGACGACGATCTCGCCGGTGTTTTCGGCCTGTGGGCTCGGCGGCGCGGTCTGCGCGACCGCCGGCGTCCACAGCAGCGCAGTCAGGCTTATGGCTGAACCCAGGATACGTTTCATGACGGTCCCCTCGAAGGGGCGGCCCCAAGCCGGGGCCGCCCAAGTAGCGCCGGCGCGAGACGAGGAGCGCCGCATCCGATCTGAAAGTCCGGACCGGCCGAGGGCAACGCATAAACTCGATAGAGTCAATCGAGATTAGCTAAAGGCTGGGTTTATGTCGCCGGCCCTGCCAAGCAAGGCCCTGGAAAACCTACGATAATTCTCGCCTATCTTTTGCTTAAGGCGGACGCCAGGCTGGCGTTTTCGAGCACCTCGGCGGTCGCGTCGCGCACCCTACGCAAGGTCTTGCGCAGCGCGCACTCGCTTTCCGTACAGTCGGCGCAGCGTTGATAGCGGGTCTGGCTGGTGCAGGGCGTCAGCGCCAGCGGCCCGTCAATGGCGCGGATGACGTCGGCGAAGCTGATGTCGGAAGCGGGCCGGGCCAGCACGTAACCGCCCAATTTGCCGCGCTGGCTGATCACCAGGCCGTGCCGGCGCAGTTCGAGCAGGATGGCCTCCAGAAAACGGCGCGGAATGTCCTGCCGCTCAGCGATATCGGCGATGAACGTGGGTTTGCCGGGCTGGGTCGCCGCCGTCTTGGCGAGGTCGAGCATCGCCCGCAGCGCATATTTGGCTTTACTGGTGAGCATGGGGTCTAATCTTGACCCAATGCATGGACAAAGTTGGCTCTTGACGCAATCGGCCCGCCCTCAGAACGGACGCCCTGCGTCAACCGCGCTCTTCCCTGGTTTATCGTGATCGACTACCCCAACAGCAGCAAATCAGGAGCTGGCGGAATGGAAGGTTGGATCGCGGTAGGCCTTATCGGCGGTTTTATCGTCGCCATCCTGCTCCTGAACTGGGTCGAGTTCGGCCGTCCGGACTGAGGGTTGGCTGAGTAGGCGCGCCAAAGTTTGCGCCGCGCCGGTCAGGGCCAGCGCCGCCGCCGCCCAAAGCAGGAGGCGAGCGCCCCAGTCGAGCCCCGCGGCCACGCCGGGCGGGGCGAGCAGCAGGGCTGTCGCTTGTGAGCTGAGAAAAGCCGCGATGCCGGCCGTTTCCAGCGTCGCCTTCCAACTCCGTTGATCGCTCTGGCGACCGCTTGCGGCGGTGAGCGCGTCGCAGCCCAGGATGATCGCCGCCGCGGCGACCATCGGCATCGGCAGCGACACATAAGCCAACGTCACCAGGGTTGCGGCGCTGAGCACGCGTGCGCCTGGACCGGCAAGCGGATGGCGCCGGCCCGCCCACGCCGTCGTTGCAGCCATCAAGAAGAGCGCCAGGCATCCACCGTTGAGAAAGCCCGCCAGGGCGCGGTCGGTGTAAAGCACCGCCGCCGCCCACAGCAGCAAACCCACAATGGCCGCCGCAGCTGCGACGCTGAAGCCTGCAAGCAGGCGCGCTGCGCCATCCGGTTCAGTGCTTGTCGTGGAAGTGGTCATGGATGCGCTTCGCCAATTCCTTGCTGACGCCTTCGACGTCTTCCAGCTCCGCCAATGCCGCCCGCGCGACGCCCCGCGCCGAGCCGAAGCGATTGAGCAGGGCGCGCTTGCGGGTCGGGCCGACGCCGCCGATCTCATCGAGCGGATTGCCGGCCAGTCCCGCCTTGCGCTTCTGCCGATGCGCGCCGATCGCAAAGCGATGGGCCTCGTCGCGCAGCCGTTGCAGGTAGTAGAGGACCGGGCTCTTGGCGTCGAGGCGGAAGGGCGCCCGGCCTGGCATGAAGAAACGCTCGCGTCCGGCGTCGCGGTCGACGCCCTTAGCGATGCCGACGATGGCGACTTTGCCCTTGAGGCCGAGTTCATCGAGCGCTTCCAGCGCGGCGTTCAACTGCCCTTCGCCGCCGTCGATCAGCACCAGATCGGGCCACGCCGCGAACTTGCTTTCGCGCTCGGGCTCGTCGTGTTCCTTGAAGAAATCGACGCCGCCGTCGGCGACATCCCCCCCGCCCCCCACCGGGCGCGCCGCGGCCGAAGGATAAAAATTGTGCGGGGTCGCGGGGCGCTACCGAGGCGG
>CAZNTI010000170.1:0-5212 GCA_964575885.1 uncultured Terricaulis sp. | reverse complement strand
GGCGTCGTTTGCCTGGTGGCCGGGGCGTTTTGGATCGCGACCCTAGCAACTATATCTGCGCCCAACCCGGCTAGCCGTTTGGGCAGGCAATTGCGCACGTACAAGTTCTGGTTTCCGCCGGCTTTTCTGATCGTCGCAATTGTCGCATTTCTGTGGTTGCGCTTAAGCCCCGGTGTTTGGTTAAGTGTTTTAGCAGTGGCAACTCTCCGATTTTCGCTTCCATGGCTCAGGAACATCCAATTATCCCGCTAGCGGCCCTTCGAAACTTTCTCGGCGCTTTGGCATTTTGCGCTGCTGTTTTTTTGGGGGGGCAGAGCAGTCATGGTCAAGAGAGTCCCAATAGCGATTTGGGTGGGACGAGGTTTGACGAAGCGATAGGGGTGATCTGCGCCCCGTTGAGTGACCAAGTGATAGTTCTGAATGGCTTGGCAGACCGGGCCGGGATCGCGATGCCGGCGTCTGCGTTTGTCTATCCTTTGCCAGTGTTCGAAACGAGACGCTTTCTGCTCCGCATTTCTCGTGATCAACCGGAGCAATGGGTGCGCTACCGGCAGGTTTCCTGGAGGCTGTTCAGCAGTCCCTTCGGTGAAGTGGGAGACGCGGGGGCGTCCAGAGGTTTTGGCTCGGCTGAGCAGCGGGGGGCGGAGATCAGTCACTTGTGCGGGGATCCCCCATAGCGGTGGGGAGGCGATGGGGTGAAGCGGGCCATTCTTTTGACAGCGCAGTTGCTCGCTTGTTCGCTTGCTGGCTGTTCGAGCGGTCGCATCGACGGCGACATCATCGCAGATGCTTTACTTAGGCGTGACGCAGATAGCGAGCGTTCTCCGTTTGAGCGAGGCGAGTCGGGAGCGTCTGAAATATTCTTTTCTGGTTATGATACGCCTGCGCTTTTTGGCACGCCACCTGCCGCGCCGGCGCCGGTCGAGCGCGCAATTGCTTCGGTCGTAGAGCGCCTGGGACTATCTATCTGTGTCGAGGTGCGCTTCTGAATGCGGGGAGCGAAGATACTCTAGCGTTTTTGATCTCGCACGAACTTGGGCACTTGCGACTTGGGCATACCTCGGGTTTGGAAGCAATTGAGCGAAGCCAACGTCGGGCTCAGTGGGTGGGGAATGCATCGTCCCTATTGATTGGCGGCTTAGCGTTTAGCGGGACTATATATCTGTTGTTCGAGGAGTCGGAGCAGCTATCTGATCAGATAGAAGACTACTTTGGGGTCAGCCCCGAAGAAGACGAAAGTAACGACATTGACGCTGGGGTGCGGTGGTTGCTTCTTGGAGCCGGTTTGACGGCCGGTTATGGTGGTTACGACTTTTCTTTCTCGTTGGCCGAGCGCGTGCGGGTAGCGGGTCAGCACCTAGCAGCACGCGCTTCCCTTCTACGAAGCCCTGAGGAAGAACTCGCCGCAGATGATTTTGCTGTCCGCCTAATCGAGTCGTCGGGGTATTCGGTTCTTGGTGCCGACTATGCTCTTTCAACTATGGGCACGTATGCTGTGCCGCTTGAAACGATGACGGGGCCGGCCCGGGCTGCGTTTGGCGGTCTAGGCACCGATGCTGCTGGCGGAGACGCTTGGCAGTACATATTGCTTGGCTCAGTTCACCCGGCTCCTCAAGAGCGGCGGGCGCGCCTGCAAGCTTCGATCTCTACTGATCTTGAAGATGGCGTTGAACTCGATCTTTGTCGCGATGACGATGCGGTTGAGGTCGCTCATTGTTTGTCATGGGTGTCGGCGGGCCAAAGTATACCTGCGGCGTCTGCGAGGCTGAGTGGCATTGCGCGGGCTCTAGCCGTCGGCGACCAGGGACTAGCTTCCGTGGAGTGCGACAGGCTCTACACGGCCCTGTCCAGGTCATCGGTGAGCCTTGGTTTGGACCGCGAAATTGCGCGGCTGGCATTGGGCGCAGCGTTGGTCTGTCCGGGCTACGATTGGAGCAACATTGCTCTGCCGGTGGTTGAGACGGTCGGAGGAGGCGGTTACAGCTACCTCCGAGAGCTGTCCACCGTTCTGTTTGTGGCGAATGAGCCCAGTGCTGCCTATTTTGTCGCCGACCGGCTCAGCGCGAAAGCCTCGAACAACGCGGTCGCCTATGCTGATTTTACGCGATGGAGCACGTCTTTGGGGCTCTACGACCTCGCACGTGCGTCCGTGGCGGCGTGCTCTACAGGTTCGCAAAACTACGTGACGGCAGACAGCGGAGCTTTCTGCCGCGATATATTTGAAAGGTCTCTAGCGGATGCGCCCACCCACAGTCAGACTGTGTGGGGGCAAGGACTATCGCTGCGGCAACGATTGGTCGCACTGTGGCATGTGCAGTTCTTGCGGGATGCCCTGAATCAACTCCCGGACGATGAGCAGCGACTGCGGTTGATCAGATTCGTTCTTCGAACATCATCGATGGATGAGTGGGAGGTTAGAGAGGAAACTGAACGCTGGTGCTTCCGGCCGAATGAATTCGGCGCCAACATTGTCATCCTCACTACCGAGGAGCCGCTAGTGCACTGGCGGGCTGCTAATTCCTCCTGTCTAGCGAGTGAACTTCTTGATCGTCCCGTCACGAACTTGCATACGCCTCCAAGCGAAGCAGGTCGCCAAGAAGCGTCGATGTCTTTGGTCACGCCGGAGCCCACCACGAGTGCTGTCGCTTCAAGGGATGTACTCGAATGACCCTCGGGGCCCTGGCGGTTTCGAGGGCAACCGCTGGCGTCCCTCACGCAAAACCGCCGGGCTGTTCTACCTCTGAACTACGCCGCGATGCTTCGGATAGATAACGGCTTTTCCTGGCGGCGCAACAGCACAAAAAGCGATGCTTTGCAGCTTGGTTTATTGGAGCGACAACCGACGTTTCGGGCGCGGCCACCGACCCCCAGGCCGCGCCGCGCGCGCGGGCGCCACGCTGTCGAAACGCGTTGCACGCAAACATTTGCCGCTGTCGCCAACGACGCAATGGCGCCCGGCGACGGCGCGCGCTTACGCGCTCTCGCGCCGCCATCCCAGCATCAGCAGCATGAGCCCCGCCAGCGCCCACGCCCATGCAGGCCCCAGCGGCGAGGCCTGTGCGGCGCGCACCACGTAAGCGCCGTTGCGTTCGATGCCGAGCCAGTCGTCGCCATGCGCGCGTGCGCCGCGATCCACCCGCCGTATTTCCGGCAGCCGCGCGCCGTCCTCGCCGGTGAGGAACACCGCACCGCCGGTGGCTTGCGCAAACGGGCGCAGGATGTCCGGATTTGCGGCGAGTGCTGCGGCTTCGCGCGGATTGAGCGGGCCCACCGCCGCAAACGCGCGCAGCCCGTCGCCGCGCGCTTCGTACAGGCCCTGTTCGTCAACCGGCGCATCGGCGCGCCACAAGCCAGCTGCGTTCTCCGCAAGGCGCACACTGCTGCGCGCACCGGATGGCGCGATGATTTCGATCTCGCTCGGGCTTGAGCGCAGCGTCGAGCGCTCGATCTCCAGGCCGCGCGGCCCGGCGTCGAGGGTCAAGCGCTCTTCCTCAAGCTCGGGCTCCTGCATCAGCCAGTGCGCCAGCCGGCGCAGCAACTCGCCGTGCGGGCCGCCGCCGTCATAGCCGCGCGCCCACAGCCACGGCTGGTCGGACCAGAATTGCGCTACCCGTCCGCGCCCGGCGCGGTCGAGCACCAGCAGCGGACGCCCGTCAGCGCCCTGCAGCACGCTTTGTCCGCCCGAGGCGTCCGCGCCCACTTGCATGGTCCAGCGGCCCCATAGCTCAGGCGCCGGCAGCCCGCGCACCACGGGGTGGCGACGGCCAAGCGCGGTGGGGGCCGGCCGATAGGGGCGCGAGATCACCTCGCCGGTGGGCTGCGACGGCAGGATGCCGGCAAGCGCGGTGCGATAGATGCCGTCGACGCCGGCCTCGGCCTCGCCCGCCGTGACCAGCAGCGCGCCCCCTTCCTCCACGCGCCGCGCGATCGAGGCGAAGTAATAGGCTTGCAGAATGCCGCGCCGCCGATAGCGGTCGAAGATGATCAGATCGAAATCGTCGAGCCGGCGCTCGAACAATTCTTCCGTCGGGAACGGGATCAGCGCCAGTTCGTGCAGCGGCGTGTTGTCCTGCTTGTGCGGCGGCCGCAGAATCGAGAAATGCACGAGTTCGACGGCTGGATCGCTCTTCAGCATGTTGCGCCACACGCGGGCGCCGGCGTGCGGCTCGCCGGTAACGAGCAGCACCCGCAAGCGATCGCGCACGCCGTTGGCGGCGAACGCGGCGCGGTTATTGGAAAGCGTGATCTCCTGATCGCCCGCTTCGGCCTCGAGGATCACCATGTTGCGCCCGCGTTTGGGCAGGCGCACGTCGATGGAGAATTCGGCGTTGGCGCGCGCCACCCGCTGGGTGACCTGCTGGCCATCGATGCTCACCCGCACCCGCACCGGCACGTCGCCGGCGCTGTCGATCACGCGCGCGGCGATCCGCATCGGCTCGCCGACGATGCCGAACGCAGGCGCGGCGGTCAGCTCGATGCGCCGGTCGCCGCGCGCGGGATCGCCGACTATGAGCACGTGCGCGGGCCCAAGCGCGCGCAACCGCGCCGGCTCGTCCGGCGGATCGGCGGCCTGGCCGTCGGTGATCACCACGACGCCGCCAATGCGCTCGGGCTCTACGTCGGCGAGCGCGTCGGCGATCACCGAAGTGATCAGCGTCCCGTCCGGTCCGCCGCGCGCTTCGCGCACGCGCACGTCGAGGCCGCTTTCTTGCGCCAGCCGTTCGGCTACGGCCGCGCCGGCGGCGCGCGCGGCCTCGCGCCGGCCGGCCAGCGTCAGGCTGTCGCTCTGGTCCACCACCACCAAAGCGATGTCTTGCGCCGGCTCGCGCGTTTCGCGGATCCATTGCGGCTGCAGCAGCGCCAGAAACACGAAGCCAAGGCCAAGCGCGCGCGATATCGGCGCTGCGCCGCCGCGCCACACGTAAATCCCGAAGGCGGCGAGCGCCAACAGGCCGAGCGCGGCCAGAGCGGCGGTCGGCAGCGCCGGGTCGAAGCCGATGCGCGCGCCGGCGATCATCGCTCGCCCATGCGTTCCAGCAGCGCTGGCACGTGCACCTGATCGGCCTTGTAGTTTCCGGTCAGCGCCACCATCACCATGTTGACGCCGAAGCGCAGCGACAATTCGCGCTGCCTGGCGCTGATCCCGGTCTGCCCCGACCACGCCGCCGCCCAATCGCCGTCGCCGATGAAGATCGAGGCGACGCCGTCGCGC
>CAZNTI010000169.1:0-5221 GCA_964575885.1 uncultured Terricaulis sp. | reverse complement strand
GCACGTGCTTGGAGCCAGGCCCAGCAGTTGCGGCGTTATTGCCGCCTCCGCCGCGCTTGGCGACGCGCCCCACATCGTTGCGCGCGAGATCGACCAGCATCAAATGCTCGGCGCGCTCCTTAGGATCGGCAAGCAATTCCGCTTCGAGGGCGTGATCCTCGGCCGGTGTCGCGCCGCGGGGACGGGTGCCCGCGATCGGGCGTATGGTAATGGTGTCGCCGCGCTTGCGGACTAAAATCTCGGGGCTGGAGCCAACCACCGAGAACGCTCCAAAGTTCAGGTAATAGAGAAACGGCGACGGATTAAGCCGGCGCAAAGCGCGGTAGAGCGCAAACGGCGTGTGTTCGAAAGGCGCTGAGAACCGCTGGCTGGGCACCACCTGGAAAGTGTCTCCCGCGCGGCAATAAGCTTTGCAGGTCTCCACTAGCGCCCGGTATGCAGCCGGCGTCGTATTCGAAAGCGGCGCCGGCGCCTGCGCCTGCAACGGTTCGACGGGGGTGCGCCGCGGCAGCGCGCGGTCGAGTGCGGCGGAGGCTCGCGCCAGCCTTGCTTGCGCCAGTTCGAACGCCCGGGTGGGGCTGTGGTTGGGTTTCTTGCGCGCCGGCGTCACCAGCGTGACCTCGCTGGTGACGTTGTCGAACACGGCAACAATCGTGGGGCGCACCAGCAGCGCCTCAGGAGCGCCGACCGGATCGGGCGCCTGCTCGGGAAGGCGCTCTATGTAGCGCACCATATCGTAAGCCAGATAGCCGAACAGGCCTGCCGCCATCGGCGGCAGCGGCGCCGGCAGCGTCAGTGCGGAGTCTTCAAGCAAGCGACGCAGCGATGCAAACGGACTGAGCCTTATGTTGTGGTCATGTGCGCGGCTCTGCTCTGGGTCGAGGTGGTCGCTGAAGCGGCCTTCGTCGAAAGCGCCAGCGCTGATCTGCGCGCGGCCATCCTTGACGCGCCAGATCAAGTCCGGCTTGAGGCCGATGATCGAATACCGGCCGCGAAAATCGCCGCCCTGGACGCTCTCCAAAAGGAACGACCCGGGCTTGTCGGCGCCGAGCTTCATCAACGCCGAAACCGGGGTTTCGAGGTCGCTGCAGCGACGACGCCAGACCACTGCGCCCCCGGCTTCGTAGGCGTCCGCAAACGCCTCGAAGGAGGGTCCGCTCTCCTGGTTCATTGCGCCGCGGCTTCGCCTTCGCCGTCCGTGCTGGAGCGGAACAAGGCCGCGATGCGCGCTTCGTTGCGCTCCGGCTCGCCGCGGGCGACCAACTCTTCGGCGAGCGCGTCGTTGAAGCCCTGCATCAGGGTTTGCTCTTCCTGGGTGCGCGCGGCCTCGACGATTTGCGGCTGTGCGCTTGGATCTACACGGTTGATGCGCTCCACCACCGCCACGAAGACGGCGCCGCCATCGACGCGAATGTCGCTGACCGCGTCGCCTTCGGCGGCGTTGAAGATTTGCGGCGCGAGTCCGCGCGCCGGGACTTGGGCAAGGTTGCCGCGGTTCACTTCCTCGGAGGCGGCGATGATGCGCATATTGTTGGCGCGAGCGGCGGCGGCCAAGGTCTGGCCGCCGTCGACGGCCTGCACCACAGCCGCGCCCAACGCGCGCAAGCGCCGCGCAACTTCGTTGGCGCGCCAGCCCTGCACCAGCTGCTCGCGCACATCCTCGAGCGGAACCACCGAAGCGGCGACGATTCGGTCAACCGCGACGACCACGTCGACTCCCTCCTCGGCTGGCATGAAGTCGCTGGCTTCGCCTTCCGGAGTTTCAAACGCGATCTGAAGCACGTCTTCCGACAGCCCTTCCATCTCGGCGCCGGATTGCAAGCGCCCGTTCGCAGCCACCGGTTCGGTTGTGACGATCGTCAAGCCGCTGCCGCGGGCGGCGTCCGCGATCGAAGCGCCGCCGGCGCGCGCTTCCTCGAAGGCGTTGATGGCTTCGTTGCGCAGATCGGCCGCTTGGTCCTGGGCGATGGCGTTGCGAATCTCTTGGCGCACTTCGGCGAGATCGGGTTCGACCGCCGGCGTGATCGCCGTCACCCGCACCACCGCCCAAGGGGTCAGCGTCCCTTGCACGACGCGCGGGGCGGCGTTGCGGTCGAGCGAGAACACCGCCTCGGCAACGCGGGCGTCGGGAACCTCGGTCCGCGTCTGGTTCTCTCCGCGCGTGAGCGGCAGGTTGAGGGCGGCCGCCACAGCTTCGGGTGTTTCGCCGCGCGCGAGCCGGGCGGCTGCGTCGTTGGCCTGCGCCTGCGATTGCGCGGCGAGCCGCAGATACGTGCGGCGCTCCGGACGCGTGAGCGCGGCGCGGCGCGCCTCGAATTCTTGGGCGATCTGCTCATCTGGGACGTCGACGCGGGCCAGAAAATCGTCCGGCCGAGCATAGACCAGCGTAAGCGCGCGGAACTCCGGCAGCCGCAATTGCTCCTGACTCTGTTCGTAAAACGCTTGCACTTCGGCGTCGGTCGGGGCCGGCACTGCGCCCACCGCCGAAGCCTGCGCCTCCGCCAGGCTGATGACGCGGGTTTCTGCGACGTAGGCGTAGCGCAGCGCGCCGAAACTCGATGGCGCGCGCACGCCGGCGACCATCGATTCCATCAGCATCTGCACGGTGGCCTGGTCGCGGATCTCTTCGAGCAATTCATCGCCGCCGTAGCCGATCTGTTGGGCGAACGCGGCAAAGGCGGCGCGATCGAGTTGGCCGGTCACCGGATTAGTGACATTCGGAAACTGCTGTACCTGATCGAGAATCTGCGATGCGTTGGCGCTGACGCCAAGCTTCTCAGCATAGGCGATCAGGGCGTTGAAGGTGATGAGCTGCTGGAGCGCCTGGAGATGGACGCCTGCGTCGACGGCGTCCTGACGCGACACCGCCTCGCCGGTGCGGGCGCGTTCGCCCCGCACGATGTTGTCGAGCGCCCGCGTCAATTGCAGGGGGCTGATCTGGCGGCCGCCGACCTCGGCGACGTTATTGGCCCCCGCGCCCCGGAAAATATCGTTGATGCCCCAGATCCCCAGAGCGATGACAAGGAGCCCCAGCAACACGTAGGCCACGAGGCCTCGCGTCATATTACGCAATTGAAGCAGCATGATCGCATCCGATAAGGCGGCAAAGGCGCGGGACTGTAGTGACGGTGTGGCGCTGGGGCAATCGCTGCTAGGCAGAGACGAGGAGAGACCGATGGCCGCGCTTAAGCCGCTCATTGCTGGCAACTGGAAGATGCACGGACGCGCGGCCGATTTGGACGAGATCACGACGCTGCGCGGCGCTCTCGGCGGCGCCGCCAATGCCGTGGAGGTCGTCATTTGCCCGCCCGCCGTCTACTTGAGCGCCGCCGCCGTCAGGTGCGGGCAGGGCGTCATGTTGGGGGCCCAAGATTGCAGCCCCGCGGCCGCCGACGCTGCCCGCACCGGCGAAGTGAGCGCCGCCATGCTCGCCGAGGCCGGGGCTTCGTACGTGATTGTCGGCCACTCCGAACGGCGCAGCCTGCATGGTGAGGACGACGCCCTGGTGCGCGCCAAGGCGGCGGCCGCCCGCGCGGCTGGCCTCGCGCCCATTGTTTGCGTGGGCGAAACCCGCGCCCAGCGCGAGGCCGGGCAGGTCGGGGAGGTCGTCACCGCCCAGGTGGTCGGCTCGGTTCCCGACGCGGGCGTGGTGGTGGCTTACGAACCGGTATGGGCGATCGGCGGCGATCGCACCCCCAGCCTTGAAGAGATCGCCGAGGTGCACGCTTTGATCCGCACAGCGCTTGGCCGGATGTTTTCGGCGGACGCCGCGGGCGTGCGCATTCTGTACGGAGGATCGGTGGGGCCCAAGAATGCCGCCGACATCTTCGCCACGCCTGGCGTCGACGGCGCGCTGGTCGGGCGCGCCAGCCTCAAAGCCGCCGACTTCTCGGCGATTGTGCTCGCGCATCCCAATGCAACGGCAGGGATGCGCTGAAGCGGACTAGCGTTTAGGATAACGCTCGGCTATGCAGCCCGCTTTCCCGGGCTTTTGCAATAAAAGGTCGCGTCGGGGTCCCGACGGGAGACGGTGGTATGGAACTCATCATCCTTATACTACATCTTGTGGTTTGCGTCTGCCTCATCGGCTTGGTGTTGTTGCAGCGCTCTGAAGGCGGCGCGCTCGGGATGGGGGGCGGCGGTGGAGGCAGCGGCGCCTTGATGAGCGGTCGTGGAGCCGCTGACGCGCTCGCGCGGATGACGTCTGTTGCGGGCGGGTTCTTTCTAGTGACCTCGCTTGGACTGACATTCTTGTCCGGCGCCGGCAGCTCCGCCGACGCGAGCGGCGTCTTTGAGATTTTGCCGCGTCAGGAGCGCTCCGCCCCCGATCTGACCGTGCCTCCGCCGGCGGACGCGAGCGACGATCCGACCCAAAGCAGCCTGCCAGAAGAAGGCGCGTCGCAACTGGCCTCGGTGAGCGCTGGCCCGGCGGAAGCGGCCGCGACGCCTGCCACTGCCGCGCGGGCGGCGCCGCTCGATGCGGCAAGCACGCCGCAGCAGCGTCCGGCGGTTACGTCGGCCTCTTCGCCAGCGGCGAGCCGCCAAACGCCGGCCACCACCCAATCCCAGACCCAAACCGCGCGTACCCCGCCGGCGGCCACTCCAACCCAGCGGCCGGCCACGCCGCAGCAGGCGAGTACCCAGCAACGGCAGCCGGCGCCAGCGGCGCAGAGCCAAGGCGCGGTCTCAGGGATTACGTTGACGGAAGAACCCTCGCCCGAATCGCCGCAAGGTGTGCAGGCCGTGCGACGGGATCAGCGCGCCGGCCCAGATCAATAGGGCTCGCCCGCGCATCCGCCGCGAAGACGCGGCTGGGGCTGATGGAAGGACGATGGCGCGTTACGTGTTCATTACCGGCGGGGTGGTGTCTTCCCTAGGGAAGGGCATCGCCTCAGCCGCCCTCGGCGCGTTGTTGCAGGCTCGCGGCTACCGGGTTCGGCTTCGCAAGCTCGACCCGTATCTCAACGTCGATCCGGGCACGATGAGCCCCTACCAGCACGGCGAGGTGTTCGTCACCGACGACGGCGCAGAGACCGATCTCGACCTGGGCCATTACGAGCGCTTCACCGGCGTTTCCGCAACCCAGGCCGACAACATCACCACCGGTCGCATTTATCAGGACATCATCGCGCGAGAGCGCCGCGGGGTTTTTCTTGGCGCCACCGTGCTGGTGATACCGCACGTCACCTACTCCATCAAGGAATTCATCCTCTCCGATCAC
>CAZNTI010000168.1:0-5227 GCA_964575885.1 uncultured Terricaulis sp. | reverse complement strand
GCCGGCTGGCATGCGAGCGTCTGGGTGCGCAACGTGCTTTTCAAGGCGCGCACCGAGGCCGACGCCGCCGCCGTGCCTTCTGTCGTGTTCGCCGACCCCGAGCTGGCGCAGATCGGCTTGACCGAGGCGCAGGCGCGCGCTGCGCACGGCGACAAGATCAGCGTGGCGCGCTGGGGCTTCACCGACAACGACCGCGCCCAAACCGCGGGCGCGCCGGCGGGCTGGTGCAAACTTGTGCTCGGCAAAGGCGGCAAGCTTCTGGGCGCGACCGTCGTCGGGGCCGATGCCGGCGAATTGCTGTGGCCGCTGGCTCTGGCGATGAGCGCCAGGCTCGGCGTGCGCGCGCTGACCGGTCCGGTGCTGCCCTACCCGACGCGCGGCGAAATCGTAAAGCGCGCGGCCGGGGCCTATTTCACGCCGACATTGTTTTCACCCCGCGCGCGCGCGCTGGTGAACGTGCTGAAGCGGATCCCTTAAAGCAGGTCGCGCACGGCTTCCTTGGGCCGGCACAGGCGCACGCCTTTGGGCGTCGCCACGATCGGGCGATTGACCAGGATGGGATGCGCGACCATGGCGTCCAGAACTTTCGCATCGCTCACCTTGGCTGCAAGCAGGCCGAGCTCTTCGGCTTCCTTCGCGTTCTCGCGCAAAGCTTCGCGCGGGGTGAGGTTGGCGGCGGCGAACAGCGCCAGCAGCTGCGGCTTGGTCCAGCCGGTTTTCAGGTACTCGATCACGGTCGGCGTATGACCGGCGGCTTCCGCGATCTCGATCACGCCGCGCGAGGTGCCGCAGGCGGGATTGTGAAAGACCACGACCGGAAACCTTGCCTTGGCCAATGCCGCCTCCATCGTCGTGAAACCACGCCCTTGCGCGCAGGCGTCAATCCTTGGCGCGCTCGACGTAGGAGCCGTCCTCGGTGGAGATCACCACCCGCGTGCCGGCCTCGATGTGCGGCGGCACCATCGTGCGCACGCCGATATCGAGCATGGCGGGCTTGTAGGACGACGACGCCGTCTGGCCTTTTACCACAGGCTCGGTGGTTTCAATGGTGGCGGTGATGCGCGGCGGCAGATCGATGGACAGAGCCTGGCCTTCGAACATGGTCAGGAACACTTCCATCTCCGGCTGCAGGTACGCGACCGAATCGCCGACCATGTCCTTGGTCAGATACACCTGCTCAAACGTGGTCGGGTTCATGAACACGAGCCCGGCGTCGCCGTCGTCGAACAGGAAGGTGTGCTTGATCTCCTCGACGAACGCCTTCTCCAGCCCGTCGGTGGTCTTGAAAACCGCGGTCGTTTTCACGCCATCCACAATTCTGCGCATGACGATCGTGGTGGTGGGCGTGCCCTTGCCTGGACGGAAGGTTTCGTGGCTCATGACCACGTAAAGCTTGCCGTCTTCATGTTCCAAGACGTTGCCTTTGCGCACATCGCTGGCGATGACCTTGACCACGTAACCCTCGCTTGCCGCCGGCCGCCGGCGCGCCTCAAATACAGTCGAAAGGACCGGAATTGGGCGTTTCTCTAGCCGCGTTCGCGGGCTTGGCCAAGCCATGACGGCGCCCTTCTGGGACCGCGGCCGCCATTGCGACCGAGCGCCCCTTCTCGCCGGCCGCGCGAAAATCGCCCGCGCGGTGCGGGAATGGTTCTGGGCGGAGGGGTTCACCGAGGTCGAGCCTACCGCGCTCGCGCTCAGCCCGGGCGCCGAAGTGCATGTCGATGCGTTCAAAGCGGGCGAGGCGGGCGAGCGCTACCTGCACACCAGCCCCGAGTTCGCAATGAAGAAGCTGCTCGCCGCGGGCGAGACGCGCATCTTCTTCCTCGGCAAATGCTGGCGAAAGGGCGAGGCCGGCCCCCTCCACACCGAAGAATTCACCATGCTCGAGTGGTACCGCGCCGGCGCGCCCTACGAGCAGGTTATGGATGATTGCGTGGCGCTGGCGCGGCTTGCCTGCACCGCCGTGGGCGCGCCGTGGCTGACCTGGCGCGACGGCTTCGCCGACCCGTTCGCGCCGCCCCAGAAGCTCACCGTAGCGGACGCGTTCGAAAGATTCGCCGGCGTCGCAGACCTGCTGGCGCTCGACCGCGAGGCGCTTGCCAAGGCTGCGCGCACGCGCGCCAAGCCCGGCGAGACTTGGTCGGACGTTTTCAGTCGCGCACTCTCACCCGGCGTCGAAATCGCGCTCGGCCGCGCCCAACTCACGCTCTTGTACGAATATCCCGCCGCTGAAGCCGCGCTCGCCCGCCGCTGCGCCCACGATCCGCGTGTCGCGGAACGCTTCGAAATGTACGCCTGCGGCGTAGAACTGGCCAACGGCTTCGGCGAACTCACTGACGCAGACGAGCAGCGCGCGCGCTTGATCGAAGCGATGGACGAGAAAGAGCGCCGCTACGGCCGTCGCTGGCCCATCGACGAGGACTTCCTTGCAGCCCTCGCACAGATGCCGCCCGCCAGCGGCGTGGCGCTGGGCTTCGATCGGCTGGTGATGCTCGCCACCGGCGCCCGCCACATCAACGACGTGCTCTGGACCCCGCAGGCTTAGTGGGGCTTCACGGCGCGGTGAATGGAGACGATGCCGAAGGTGAGGTTTTCATACGTGACGCTGCGAAATCCTCGCGCTTCGAGCTCGGCGGCGAAAGCCTGTTGCGCGGGGAAGTCGTGGACGCCTCGAAGCAGGTAATTGTAAACGCCGGCGTCGCCGCCCGTCGCCATGCGCGCGATCAGCGGCAAGCACCAATCCATGTACGCCAAGTAGAGCGCGTGAAGCGGTGCGAACGGAATCCGCGCCGCTTCCAGACAATAGAACACGCCGCCGGGCTTCAGCACGCGGAAGGCTTCGGCGAGCAGGCGCGCGCGATCGCAGATCTTCATACCGAAGGCAATCGAATAGGCGTCGACGCTGGCGTCCTCCAAGGCAAGCGCATGCGCATCGAGCCGGCGCAATTCAGCGCGCGGTTCGTCGGCAAGCTTTCTTTGCGCATGCGCCAGCATTTGGGGGCAGATGTCGCTCACCAGGACGCGCCGCGGCCCCCCGCTCCGGCGCAGCAGGCGCACCGGGATATCGCCGGTCCCCGACGCCACGTCGAGCGTCACCGCACCCTGCTCGCGCGCGAGCAGCGCCGCCATGCGCGCTTTCCAGAGCCGATGCGCGCCTACGCTGAAAATGTCGCACAGCCGGTCATAGCGTCCGGCGATGCGCGCGAACACGTCGTCCGCGGCCGGGTTGAAAGCCGCCGCGTTGGTCTCCTCCTGGTTCGCCGCCATGTATTCTTTCATGGCGAAACGCACATGCGCCGTCTAGGCAGAGCCATGATCCGCGACGCTACGCCCTCCGATCACGCCGCCATCCGCCAGATCGTGCGCCACGCCTTCGGCGGCGACGATGAGGCCGAGCTGGTGGAGCGACTGCGCGCCGAGGGCGCGGTGCTGTTTGAGCTCGTGGCCGCGACAGACATCGCTCTGCAGGGCCACATTCTCTATTCGCGGCTCCGAATCGAAGCTGAGGGTGTCGCGCTGGAGGCGGCGGCGCTGGCGCCGGTCTCGGTGCTATCAGCGTTCCAACGCCGCGGCCTTGGCGGGCGCCTGATCGCAGCCGGCAATGCGCGCTGCGCCGAATTGGGCCTGGCGGCGGTCATTGTGCTTGGCCATCCAGACTATTATCCCCGCTTCGGCTTCTCGGCGGCCGCGGCGGAATCACTGCAAGCTCCGTTTCAGGGGCCCGCCTTCATGGCGCTGGAGCTCCAGCCTGGCGTGCTTCGGGGCGGCGGCCGCGTGCAGTACGCGAAGGCGTTTGGAGTGTGATGTGAGCGCACAGTTCGACCGTAAGCGCGCAGCCCTTCCCGCTTCCGCGCCCGATGCGGACGAGGCGCTGGCTTCGGTCGCAGCCCGTTACGCCGTCGCGATCACGCCGGCGATGGAGGCGCTGATCGACGCCGGCGATCCCGCCGATCCGATCGCGGCGCAGTTCCGCCCCGACGTGCGCGAACTGGAAACCGCCCCCGACGAGCTGAGCGATCCGATCGGCGATGACGCGCATTCGCCGATCAAAGGCGTCGTCCATCGCTACCCTGACCGCTGCCTGCTGAAGCTGGTGCATGTCTGCCCGGTCTATTGCCGCTTCTGCTTCCGCCGCGAGATGGTGGGCCCCCAGGGTGAAGGCACGTTGACCGGCGAAGAGCTCGAGGCCGCCCTCGCCTACATCGAAAGCCAGCCCGGCATCTGGGAAGTGATCCTCACCGGCGGCGATCCGTTTCTGCTTTCGGCGCGGCGCGCGCGCGAAATCACCGCGCGGCTGGCGGCCATCGCGCACGTGAAGGTCATCCGCTGGCACACGCGCGTGCCGGTGCGCGTGACACCCGACCTGGTCGAGGCGCTGCGCACCCAGGCGGCGGCGACCTATGTCGTGCTGCACGCCAACCACGCGCGCGAATTGAGCGAACAGGCCCGCGCCGCGATCGCGCGTATCGTCGATGCCGGCGTACCGATGCTGTCGCAGACGGTGCTGCTCAAAGGCGTGAACGACGATGCCGATGCGCTCGAAGCGTTGATGCGCGCGCTGGTGGAGGCGCGGGTCAAACCCTACTACCTGCACCATTTGGACAAGGCCCCCGGCACATCGCACTTCCGCTGCGCAATAGCGCAGGGCCAGGCGCTGATGCAGACGTTGCAGCAGCGCGCCTCCGGACTGGCGCAGCCCGCCTACGTGCTCGACATTCCCGGCGGCCACGGCAAAGCCGCGCTCGCCGCGCCGGCGGCGCGCCAAACCACAGACGCCTACGAAGTGCGCGACCGCGCCGGCAACTGGCTGCGCTACGAAGAATAGCGCCGCACGCGCGGCGTCAACGCTCCGGCAGCGGGATAAATTCCGTGTCGTCGCCCGGCACCGTCCCGAAGCGGCCCGCCTGCCAATCGTCCTTGGCCTGCTCGATGCGTTCCTTGCGCGACGATACGAAGTTCCACCAGATATGCCGCGGGCCATCCAGCGACGCTCCGCCCAGCAGCATGAACCGCGAAGGCGTGAGCGCGCGAATGCTGAGGCGGTCGCCGGGACGAAACACCACGAGCCGGCCAGGCGTGAAGCGGTCGCCGCCGATTTCGATCTCGCCCTCGACCAGATAGAGCCCGCGCTCTTCGTGCTCGGCGTCGAGCGGCAGCGAAGCGCCCGCCTCCAGCCGTGCGTCGGCATAGAACAGCTCCGACATCACCGCCGCCGGCGAACGCTGTC
>CAZNTI010000167.1:0-5232 GCA_964575885.1 uncultured Terricaulis sp. | reverse complement strand
GTTTGGCTATCAGCAGGCGCTGGCGCTCGACTACGCGCGGCGCAGCGAGGCCGCGCAATCGGCGTACGCCGCCGCTGCCGATGGCGGCATGTGGCTGCCCTCCGGCATTGAGCGGCATGCCGACCTGCTGGTGCGCGAAGGCGCGCGCGCCGAGGCGCTCGCGCTGCTCGATACCGCACAGAACCGCGCCAATCCCGAACTCGAAGCGGCGCTGGCGCGCATCAATGCCGGCCACGCGGGCGCGCGCACCCGGCTGACGCCGGCGCGCGGCGCCGCCATCGGGCTTTACGGGCTGGCCGTGGTCTATCTTCAGGAGCGCGATCCCGGACATGGGCTGGCGCTGATCAGCCTCGCGCTCATGCTTGATCCCGACTACGAGGCCGCGCGCGTCGCGTTCGCGCAGCAGCAGGCGGACTTGGGCCACATTGATCTTGCGCGCGGGGCGCTCAGCGAGGTTGCGTCGACATCGCCTTACGCGGGCATCGCCCGCACGCTCGACGCCTGGGTGCTGTTCGATTCCGGCGCCGAGAGCGAAGCGGTGGCGCTGCTGCAATCGCGCGCCGGCGAAGACGCGCGCGCCAAGCGGGCGCTCGCGGATATGTATCGCCGGCTCGGCCGGCACCAGGAAGCGGAGTCGATGTATTCCGAGCTGATCGCGGCGACGCCGGACGACTGGCGTTTCCACTTCTCTCGGGCGGTGGCGCGCGAGCGACTTGGCCGTTGGCCCGATGCAGAGGCTGATCTGCGCCGCGCCATGGAGCTGTCGCCGGAGCAGCCGGAGGTGCTGAACTTCCTCGGCTACACCTGGGTCGATCGCGGCGAGAACCTGCAGGAGGGCCTGCAACTGATCATGCGCGCGGTGGCGCTGCGGCCGAATTCCGGAGCGATCATCGACAGTCTGGGCTGGGCCTATTACCGGCTCGGCGACTACCCGCAGGCGCTGCACTATCTGGAGCGTGCGGTGGAGCTCGAACCCGGCGATCCCACGCTCAACGATCATCTGGGCGATGTCTATTGGCGTTTGGGCCGGCGCACCGAAGCACGCTTTCAGTGGCGGCGCACGCTTACCCTCGAGCCCGACGATCCTGCCGCCATCGAAGCCAAGCTCGAGCGCGGCCTGCCGGACGCCGCGGCGCCCGCGACCGCGCCATGAGCGTGCGGATCTTCGCGCCGGCGAAGATCAATCTTACTTTGCAGGTCGGGCGTGCGCGCGCCGACGGCATGCACCCGCTGCAGAGCGTGGTGGCGTTCGCCGACGTCGGCGATTGGGTGGAGGCCGCGCCAGCCGAGACGCTTTCGCTCGACGTCGTCGGGCCCTTCGCCGCGGCTCTGGCGGGAGAGGCGGACAATCTGGTGCTACGCGCCGCACGCGCGTTGTCGCCGGCGCGCGGCGCGATGCTGCGGCTGGAAAAGCATCTGCCGGTTGCCTCCGGGATCGGGGGGGGATCGTCCGACGCCGCCGCGGCGCTGAAGGCGCTCAACCAGGCCTGGGGCCTGGGCCTCAGCGACTCCGAACTGGTTGTCATCGCCGCCGGCCTCGGCGCCGATGTGCCGGTTTGCCTAAGCGCGCGCAGCGCCTGGATGACGGGTTTGGGCGAAACCATCGTGCCGATCGAGCTGCCGCCGCTGCCTGCGGTGCTGGTGAACCCGATGGCGCCGCTGCCGACAGCGCGCGTCTACCAAGAGTTCGATCGCGAACCGCGACAGCCGCTTGCGCCGTCGCCGCCCCCGCAGTGGCGCAGCGTGGCGCAGGCGCATGCCGGGATCGCCGCAGGCGGCAACGATCTGGCGCCGGCGGCGCGCGCACTGATCCCTGAAATCGCGGCGATAGAAACTGCGCTCTCGCATGACGAGCGTGTCATCTCGGTGGGCGTCTCAGGCAGCGGCGCCACCTGCTTCGCGCTGGCCCAGAGCGCCGACGCTGCGCACGCTATAGCCGCGCGTGTTCGCGCCGCGCATCCGCAGTGGTGGGTGGCCGCGACGCTGCTCAGCCCGCCTTGACGGCTGCGGCGGCCCCAGGATAGCCCCGCCACACGCTTAAGGCGTCTTGGGTGGCGACAATGTTCCTGGATCTCGCAGGTGTGTTCGCCATCGCCTTCGTGGTGAGCCTGGTGGCGTGCCGGGTTATCATCGACCGCGGTCCCTCCGATCTGCCCGACGAACCGCGCAAGGCCCACAGCGCCCCGACGCCGACAAGCGGGGGTTTGGGCATCGGCGTCGGTTACGCCGCCGGCATGATTGCGCTCAGCCTCGCATCGCTGGAATGGCGACACCAGGTGAGCGATCGCGGTGAGGTGTTGCTGTGGACGGCAGCCCTGTTTGGGTACCCGTTGCTGATCGTGGGTTTCATCGATGATGCGCGGCGGCTCAATGCGGAGCTCAAATTCGTGCTCTATGCGGCTCTTGCCGTCGCCGCGGCCTGGCTTGGCGGGGTTGTGGATGAACTGCCGTTTGGCGGCTATGTGCTGGCGCTGCCGTTCTGGCTGGCGATGCTCGGCACGGCGCTCTGGATGTTCACGCTGGTGAACGTGGTGAACTTTATGGACGGCTCCAATGGCCTCGCCATCGGCTCGGTCGGCGTCGGCCTGCTGTCGCTGGCGGTGTTGGCGGTCTTGCACCAAATCCCGAGCGGGGCGGCGATCACGCTCTGCACGGCCGGCGCGCTAGCCGGGTTCCTAGTGTGGAATTTTCCTAGCGGGCGCTTGTTCGCTGGCGACGCCGGGGCGTTGTTCGCCGGCGCCATGGCGGCGTTCGCGGCGCTCATTCTGATCGAACGCGCCGGGGTGTCGCCGTTCGTGCCGGCGATCATGTTCATGCCTCTGCTGGCCGATGCGCTGCTCACTCTGTGGTTCAGGATCACCCACAAGCGCCCGCTGCTGGTCGGCCACACCGAGCACGTTTACCAGCTCGCCATCCTTTCCGGCTGGAGCCATGTTCGCATCGCTCTGGCGTACTGGGCCGCGATGGCCGCCTGCGGGGTGATCGGCATCGCCGTCGCGCGCGATCCGACCGGCAACGGGCCCTGGATCGCACTGCTGCTTTTGGCGGGGCTTGCCGTGCTCATCGATCGCAGCACGCGGCGCTGGGCGCGCAAGCGCGGCCTGCTTGGCGCCTGACGCTAGTAAGCGCGGGCGACGACGAAGTCCGGTAGGTCGGCCAAAGCTTCGCGATAGGCGTTGGCGGGCAAGCCGGTCAGCGCATCGCGGGCGCGCTCGGCATGATTGTGCGCGGCTTCAAGCGTCAACGCGATGGCGTTGTGGCGCCGGATCAGCGCCACGGCGCGATGGAAGTCATCTTCGCTGCGTTCCCCGCTCATGGTGCGCCGCCAGAAAGCGCGTTCGCCTTCATCTCCGGCTTCGCGCGCGAACACCACCGGGAGGGTGACCTTGCCATCGCGGAAATCGTCGCCGGCATTTTTGCCCATCACCGCCGAGAGGCCCCCGTAATCGAGGGCGTCGTCGACCAGCTGAAAGGCCAAGCCGAGTTCGAGCCCAAAGCGCTCCAGCGCCGCCGCCTCGACGCCGGGACGCCCGACCGCTACTGCGCCGGCGCGGGCGGCGGCTGCAAACAGCGCCGCCGTCTTGGCGGCGACGATCTGCATGTAACGTTCGCGGGTGGTCTCGGCGTCGTTGGCGGCCGCAAGCTGCATCACTTCGCCTTCGGCGATGACGCTGGCGGCGCGCGCCAGGATATCGAGCACCTGGATGTCGCCGGTTTCGACCATGAGATTGAAGGATCGCGCGAACAGAAAATCCCCGACCAGGACGCTCGCGGAATTGCCCCAAACCACGTGGGCGGACTTCTTCCCGCGACGCATGCTCGATGCGTCGACCACATCGTCGTGCAGGAGGGTGGCGGAATGGATGAATTCCACGGCCGCGGCAAGCTTGCGCGGGGCGTCGCCGCCACCGCCCAGCAGCCGTGCGGCGGCCAGCGTGATCAGCGGGCGTATGCGTTTGCCGCCAGCGTCGATCAGGTGCGCGGCCAAATTCGGGATGACCCCGACCGGGCTCGAAAGGTGCTGATGAATCAGCGCTTCTACCGCCGCCAGATCCTCCGCCAGCAGAGCCGACAGCCGTTCAACCGCGTGCGGGACAGCCGTTGCGGGTTGTGCTGATCCCCCGGCCGGTCCCAATTTTGGCTCTCCGCTTCTCTTCGTTGCTATACAGGACGATGGTGGGGCGCGTTGGCGGGGTCAAGTCGGCGCCCGCGCGCGCGCCGATGGGTCGCATATAGGCGTTGATGACGGCACCTGACATCACCGAGGACGCGATTCTGGGCGGGCGCGTGCGCTTGCGTCAGCCTGCGCGCGGGTACCGCGTAAATGTAGATACGCTGCTGCTGGCGGCGACGTTACCGGAAGTGAAAGTGGGCGGCGGCGAGGTGCGCGTCGCGGAGCCGGGGTGCGGGGTCGGCGGCGCCTTGCTCGGGGTCGCATGCCGTCATTCCCTCCCGGGCGGCGCCGAGTTCGTCGGCGTCGAGCGCGATCCGACATATGCGGCGCTGGCGCGCGAGAATGTCGACCTGAACGGGCAGGCGCACCGGGTGCGCATCGTTGAAGCCGACGCACTCGATCCGGACGCCGATTTCGGAACGTTTGACTGCGTGCTGTTTAATCCCCCTTACGATGACCCAGGCGAGGGGCGCGCGCCGGCGGAGGGAAAACGCGCCGCGTTCGTCGCCGACCGGCCGGTCGGCGACTGGATCAAGGTCTGGTCGAACCGCATGCGCGCCCACGCCCAGCTGACCATTATCCATCGTGCGCGGCGGCTGGGCGACATCCTGCACGCCGTGGAGGGGCGATTAGGCGGCGTCGAGGTGTTCCCGATCTACCCCGCAGCCGGCGCTCCCGCGCGCCGCGTGATCGTGCGCGCCTGGAAGGGATCGCGCGCGCCGCTGAAGCTGTTCCAGGGTCTGTGCCTGCACCCGCACGATACTGACGCCAAGTATACGCCCGAAACAGAGGCAATCCTGCGCGGCGACGCGTTCATCGGGTTCGGCTGATTGACTCCCTCAAAGCGGTGCACCAGTTTCGCGCCCAACGGCGCTGCCCGACGCGAGTCGCGCGAATGCCGGCCAGACAAGCGAACCCCGCGGGAGAGATTGGCGAATAAGGCCAGCCCCGAAGGAGCAACCGCCCCGGAAACTCTCAGGGAACCGGACCGCGAGGGGGATGAACACGCTGGATAGAGCCGCACGCCCGAAAGGGGCGATGCGGCCGCCGAAGGAGTA
>CAZNTI010000166.1:0-5239 GCA_964575885.1 uncultured Terricaulis sp. | reverse complement strand
GCCTTTGGCTTGCCGAGGACGCCGCACCGATGGTGGTCGCGATGCAGCTGTGGGCGCCGGCGTCAGTGGTGCTTGCCGCACTCCTGTTGCGCGAGGGCGTGGGGCCTCTGCGCTGGCTCGGCGTTGCGATCGCCTTCCTGGGGACGGTGTCACTCAACTTCGATCCGGCGGTGTTTTCGCAGCTCGGCGCGTTGGTGGTGACGGCGCTGGGCTCGTCAATCTATGGTCTGGGCGCAGTGTTCATGCGCCGGGTGTCGCCGATGAGCCCATGGACCATGCAGGCCTGGGTGGCGGCAGCGACCGCGCCGCCGCTGGCGCTGGCGTCTTTCTTTTTTGAGGCGGGCCACGCCGATGTGTTCTCGGCCAGCGCCGCTTGGGCCTGGAGCGCCACTGCCTTCAGCGCTTTGGTGTCATCGGTGCTGGCGAGCACGATGCTGTTTCGCCTGGTGCAGCGCTACGAGGTGTCGCGCACAACGCCCTATCTGCTGGTGACGCCGCTCATCTCCCTGGCGTTCGCGGCGGTGCTGCTGGGCGAGCACATTACGCCGCAGGTTCTCATCGGGGCGGCGCTGACGATGGCCGGAGTGGCCTTGGTGGCGCTCGCCGAGCGCCGTGGCGGCGCTTCTAGCTGAGCACGTCCACAGACGACAATGTCTCGCCGGCGCTCGGCATACGTGCGCCCCCCAGCCCGTAAAGCGCCGCGCCGGCGGCGACGAGGCCGTGGCCGTGCCGCGGCGTCGGCATCGTCGCGAAGGCGGTCCAGGTCTCGGCGCCGTCGCGTGCGTCGAACCGATAGAGCGTATCGCCCACCGAGCCGGGCTCAAAGATCTCGCCGCCGCCGGCGACAATGGCCCCAAGCCAGGTCGCCGCGGCGAGGCCGCCTCGAGGTTCTGGAAAGGCCGGACCCGCGCGCCATGCGCCGCTGCTGACATCGTAAATGTCATGAGCGGCGCTGGGCCCGTTGGCGACGGTCCGCCCTGAGATCACGTGGATGGCGCCTCCTAGCGTTGCTCCCGCCCCCGAATTGCGCGCCAGCGGCAAGGGCGCGGCGCGTTCCCACTGGGCTGCGCCTGCCGCGAGCACGAAGTGGTCGCTGACATCGACCTGGTCGCTCCACTCGGAGTTCGAGGCGCCCGCGGGCGAGCGTCCGCCAATCAGATGGATGCGCCCCTCGTGAACGATAGGAACCGCTTCGCCAATGGGCCTGGGCAGCGCCGGGCCCTCGATCCAGGCGTCGCCGGCGAGTTTCAACACCCGCGGCGTGCAGATCCATCGCAGGCGAGTGTCACCGCCGAGGAATCCGCCCACCGCCCAAAGTTCGTCGTTGAGCGCGGCGAGGTGCACGTGATGCGATGGCGTCGGCAGCGCCGGGCCATCGCGCCAGCGGCCGGTTGCAAGGTCCAGCACGATCACCCGCTCGGTTGCGCCGCGTGCGTGCGGCGAGAAGCCGCCCGCGATCCAGATGCCGCCGCGGTGCAGGGCGGGATAGATTTCCTGCACCGCATAGGGCGCAGCAGCGGTCGTGCGCCATTGCGCCGCCCGCGTCTGGGCGTGCGCAAACCCTGGTGCGGCGATTGCCCCCAAAGCACAGGCAAACCGGCGTCGGCTGAGCATGTCGCGTCCCCCTTAAGGCGCGCGCGTCAACGCGGCGCACGCGATGCGTTGGCCGGCGCCGCCAATCGGCTGGCTGCGGTGGTCGTCGGGTCCAGCGTGGACAATGAGGGCCGCGCCGTTCTGGTCGAGCAGCGGCGCGCGCCCAACCACGCCGTCGCGCAGCGTCACAAACGGGCTCAGCATCTCGGCGGCGAACGGCGCGTTCGGCGGCGCGAAGATGTTGGGGAGGTCGCCGGATTCGGGGCCGGCCGGATTAAGTAGGCCGTGCTCGACGTGTTCGTCCATGCCAAGGTGGCCGCCCGAGGCTTGGAAACCGGCGGCGACATCGCTGCAATCGCCGCGCCCGTGCAGGTGCAGGCCGTGCCAGCCGGGCGGCAAAGCGCCGGCGCGGAATTCGAGCCGGATCAGCACCCCGCCGGGCGCCTCCGTAAACTGCGCCTCGCCTATAGCCTCACCGCTCGCGCCCACAATCCAAGCGCTGCGCGGCGGCGAAGCGACGAAGGCGTCCGGCCCGGCGCCCGGGCTGGCGCACGCTGCGGCGGCGAGCGCCAAAACGCTGACGGAGAAGGTGCGCATGCGCGGTGCTCCTTGGTTTACGGCCCCGGCGAACGGGTGGTAGAACAAAGGGATTCGAGGCCATTTTCTCGATCTATCCCCGAAATCCTCCAAGACAAGCAAAGCCGGCAATTCCCTTGTCCGATACTTCCGATCCCGCTGACGGCGGCGGCCCCTCGCTTCCCAAGGGCGTGGCGCTGATTACCATCGAAGACGAACTGAAGCGTTCTTACCTCGATTACGCGATGAGCGTCATCGTGTCTCGCGCGCTGCCTGACGTGCGCGACGGCTTGAAGCCGGTGCACAGGCGCATCCTGTTTGCGATGAAGCTGTCGGGCAACACGGCCGACAAGCCCTACCGGAAAGCCGCCACCGCGGTCGGCGACGTGATGGGTGACTTCCATCCGCACGGCGACCAGGCGATCTACGATGCGCTGGTGCGCATGGCACAGGATTTCTCGATGAGCCTGCCGCTCATCGATGGCCAAGGCAATTTCGGATCCATCGACGGCGATCCTCCGGCCCAGATGCGCTACACGGAAAGCCGGCTCTCAAAGGCTGCGGCCTACATGCTGATGGACATCGACGAGGACACCGTCGACTTCCAGGCGAACTACAATGGCGAGAAGCAAGAGCCGGTGGTGCTTCCCGCCCGCTTCCCCAACCTGCTGGTCAACGGGGCCGGCGGCATTGCCGTCGGCATGGCCACGAACATCCCGCCGCACAATCTCAGCGAGGTCATCGACGCAACCGTAGCGCTGATCGAAAACCCGGACATCTCCGATCTCGACCTGCTCGATATCGTACCCGGACCCGATTTCCCCACCGGTTGTGAAATCCTCGGCCGCACCGCGGCCCGCGCGGCGCTTTCGACCGGGCGCGGTTCGGTGGTGACGCGCGCACGCTACAAAATGGAGACCATCCGCGGCCGCGAGGCGATCGTCTTCTACGAAATCCCGTTCCAGGTGAACAAGGCCAGCGTCTATGAGCGTATCGGCGAACTGGTGCGTGAAAAGAAGGTCGAAGGCGTCGCCGAGGTTCGCGACGAGTCCAACCGTCTCGGCGTCCGCCTGGTGATCGAAGTGAAGCGCGACGCCATGGCCGATGTGGTCGTCAACCAGATCTACCGTTTCACCCAATTGCAGACCTCGTTCGGCGTGAACATGCTGGCGCTCAACAATGGGCGGCCGGTGCAGATGGGCCTGCGGCCCATGCTGGAGGCGTTTCTGCGCTTCCGCGAGCAGGTGGTGACGCGGCGCACCAAGTTCCGCCTCGCCAAGGCTCGTAAACGCGGCCACGAAACCGTGGGTCTCGCCATCGCCGTGGCCAATATCGACGAGGTGATACGGGTGATCCGCCAGTCGGCCGACCCCGGCGAGGCGCGCGAGCAATTGCTCGGGCGCGCCTGGCCGGCAGGCGACATGCTGCCGCTGATCGCGCTCATCGCCGACCCGCGCACACAATTGATCGAAGGCGGCTCGATCCGGCTTTCCGACGAACAGGCGCGTGCGATCCTCGAATTGCGCCTGCAGCGACTGACCGGTCTCGGCCGCGACGACATCGCCAAGGCCGCCAACGAGATCGCCGACGAGATTCGCGATCTGCTCGACATCCTCGGCAGCCGCCAGCGCATCTTCGAGATCATCAAGAGCGAACTTGTCGAGGTGAAGGAGGCTTTCGGCGCCCCCCGCCGCACCCCGATCAGCGAAAGCGAAGGCGAGATCGACGACGAGGCGCTGATCCCGCGCGAAGACATGGTCGTCACCGTCACCCACGGGGGCTACGTCAAGCGTACGCCGCTCGCGCTCTATCGCACGCAGCGGCGCGGCGGCCGCGGGCGCGCCGGCATGACCATGAAGGACGAGGATTTCGTCACCCGGGTGTTCGTGGCTTCCACCCACTCGCCGATCCTGTTCTTCTCCTCGGCCGGCATGGCCTACAAGATGAAGACGTGGCGGCTGCCCGCCGGCGATCCGCGCACCAAGGGGCGGGCGCTGGTCAATTTGCTGCCGCTCGAACCCGGAGAGACGATCACCTCGGTGATGGCGCTGCCTGAGGACGAGCGCGCCTGGGATCAGTTGGACGTGATGTTCGCCACGCGCATGGGCAATGTGCGGCGCAACAAGCTCTCGGACTTCGTGCAGGTCAATCGCAACGGCAAGATCGCCATGAAGCCCGATGAGGGCGACGGCATCGTCGACGTTCAGATCTGCTCGGAGACGGACGACATCCTGCTGACCACCCGCAACGGCATGTGCGTACGCTTCGCCGTAACGGACGTGCGGGTGTTTTCGGGCCGCACCTCGAGCGGCGTGCGCGGCGTCACGCTGGGTGATGGCGACGCAATCATCGACATGGGCGTGCTGAAGCACGTCGAGATCACTTCGGCGGAGGCTCGCGCCTACTTCAGATGGGACGCGACCGCTCGCGATGGCGCCGAGCCCGAGGCGGACGGGGGCGAAGACGCGCCAGAGACGGAAACGGCCGACGTGCCGTTCGAACGGCTGGCCTGGCTCAAAACCCAAGAGCAGTTCATCCTGGCCGTCACCTCCAGCGGCTTGGGCAAGCGCGCCTCGGCCTACGAGTACCGGGTCACAAACCGCGGCGGAAAGGGACTGATCGCCCATCGCCTGACCGACGGGGCGCATCTGGTCGCTTCGCTGCCGGTGCGCGAAGAAGAGGAGTTGCTGCTGGTGACCGACAAGGGCCAACTGATCCGCACCGGCATCGCCGATATTCGCATCGCCGGGCGCGCCACCCAAGGGGTGATCTTGATCAATGTCGGCGAGGATGAGCATGTGGTGGCCGCCGAGCGGCTGGAGGCCCTCGGCGGCGAGAGCGACGAGACCTCAGAGTGACCCAGCCGTTCCGCGTCGGCCTGTATCCGGGCACGTTCGACCCCGTCACCAACGGGCACGTCGATATCTTCACGCGCGCCGCTACCCTGGTGGACCGGCTGGTGATCGGCGTGGCGATTAACGAGGACAAGAGCCCTCTGTTCAACTTGGCCGAGCGTGTCGAGATGGTCGAGGAGCAGTGCGCCAAGCTGCAGGGTGCGACCGAGATCGTC
>CAZNTI010000165.1:0-5245 GCA_964575885.1 uncultured Terricaulis sp. | reverse complement strand
CCACCGCCAGCCCCGATCACGCGGTCACCTCCGACGGCCTCGACGCGGAGCGCATTGAAGTGCTGCGCGGCGCCGCCGCCCTCGCCTATGGCGGCAACGCCATTGGCGGGGTCGTCAACGTCGTCGATCAAAGCATTCCGACGCGCGCCGCGAACGGCCTCGAGTTCGACGGGCTTGCCGCCCATTCATCGGTGGACGAGGGCCTGCAAGCCGCCGCCAGCATCGGCTTCGGCGCTGGCCCGTTCGCTTTCCGCGCCGGCGCCGCTGCGCGCGAAGCCGACCCCTACGACACGCCCCTCGGCGAAGCGCCCAACCAATTCACCAGCGTCCGCAATTATGGTTTGGGCGGCGCGCTGGTCGGGGATTGGGGCTTCACCGGGCTGGCGATCAAGCGCGTCGAAGATGAATACGGCTTGCTGCCCGAGGATAGCGCCGAGCCCGGCGGGCGCATCGCGCTTGAGCAGACGCGCATCGAAGCGCGCGGCGATTTTCGCATGGGCCTCGGCGTCTTCGATCGCTTCGATTACGGCTTCCAGCACTCCGATTACGAGCACACCGAATTCGAGGGCGATGGCGAAGCCGGCACGCGTTTCACCAGCGCGGGCTGGGAGGGACGGGTTGAGGCGCATTATCGGCTGGGGGCCTGGCAGGGCGTTGTCGGTGCGCAACTCTCCGACGTCGATCTCGCCGCCGAGGGCGAAGAAGCGTTCATCTCGCCTACCAACACGCAAGACACCGGCGTGTTCGCGATCGCGCGCTGGGACGCAGGCGTGTGGGGCCTCGAAGGCGGCGCCCGGTTCGAACGGCGCGAGCTCGACAACGCGCTGTTCGGCGCGCGCGAGTTCGACAATCTCAGCGGCTCGTTCGGCGTATTTCTGCGGCCGACGCAGAGCTGGTTCATCGGCGCGACAGTGGCGCGCAGCGAGCGCGCGCCAACCGCAATCGAGCTGTTCTCCGACGGCCCTCACCTCGCCACCGCGAATTACGAGATTGGCGATGCTGGGCTCAGCCAGGAAATCGCCGCCTCGTTCGAGCTGTCGACGCGCTTCCGGCGCGATCGCGTATCGCTCGAGTTCAATCTCTTTGCGATCGGGTTCGATGACTACATCGCACTCGTGAACCGCGGCGACGTGTTCTGGCTGGACGAAGTCACCGAAACCAGCGGCTTTGCGCCGGACGCGTCCGACCCTTCGATCCCGGCCGACGCCGACATCCTGCCGGTGTTCAATTTTGTACAACAAGACGCCACCTTCATCGGCGGCGAACTTGCGGCGCGCGTGCAGATGTTCGAAGCTGGCGGCTTCGCCTTCAGCGGCGATGCGGCGTTCGACGTCGTCAACGCCGGCTTCGACGGCGGCGGCAATCCGCCGCGCATTCCGCCACGCTCGCTGACGCTCGGCCTCGAAGCGGAGAGCCCTGCCTGGACGGCTCGCATCGAAACCGTCGACATCGCTGCGCAGGACCGCCTCGCTCAGTTCGAGACGGCCACTGAGGGCTACACGTTCCTGAACGCCAGCCTCGCCTTCCGGCCCGGCGGCGGCGCCGGTGCATGGTCGCTGCGGCTCGATGCCCGCAACCTCACTGACGAACTCGCCCGCGCGCACACGTCATTCCTGAAGGATGAGCTGCCTTTGCCCGGGCGCAATGTGCGGCTGACGGCTGCCGCCAGCTTTTAAGTGCAGATGGCGGCGTGGAGTCCGACCACGCCGCCATCCGCACGATTGCTATTGTGTTTAGTGCGCCGGCGGCAACAGCACCCGGTCAATAACGTGGATGACGCCATTGGACGTCGCAATGTCGGCCTGCACGACGCGCGCACTATTGACGCTCACGCCTTGGCGCGCATCGATTTGCAGCCGCGCACCGGAGACGGTTTCCGGACGAAGCTGCTGGCCCGCCAGCTGATCGGACGTCACGCGTCCCGGCACCACATGGTACGTCAGGATGCGCGTCAGTTCGGCGCGGTTCTCGGGGCGCAACAGCCGGTCCACCGTGCCCTGCGGCAAGGCGCGAAACGCTTCGTCAGTCGGCGCAAACACCGTGAACGGTCCATCGCCTTTTAGCGTGGCGACGAGCCCCGCTGCCTGCAGAGCCGCCGCCAAAGTGGTGAATTGACCCGCAGCGACGGCGGTATCGACGATATCGGGCTGCGCCGCTTGAGATTGCGCATGACTGTGATGGTTCTTGGCGGTGCGCGGATGCGCATCTGCAGCAGCGACCGGCGCGGCAAACATAAGTGCTGCCGCGAGCGCGGCAAACAAGCTTCGCATGAGGTTTCTCCCTTGGATCTGTGGTGTGCTTGCGCGCGCACCAAGACTTACGCCCCGGCCTTGCGCGTGGATCACACTCCGGGGAGTGACGTGCGCTTAGCGCACGAACGCGAGCGGCGCGGCCATATCCGGCGTGCGCAGCGCGTCTTCGCCAAGCGCGTGCAGCAGCGTTGCCGCCACTTGCGACAGCGACGCGCAATTGTCGGCGTCGTAAGCGGTTGTGGCGGCAACACCCGGTCCGCGTGCGGCGATGAAGATCGCATCCGAGCCTTCGTGGCGCAGGCCTGGCACCCGGAAGCCGCGCCAGCGGCCGGTGCCGTGGCCGCGCCAGCGCTCGTTCTCGGCGCCGCCGCGCCCGTGATCGCTGGTGACGATCATGGTGGTGCGCCCGGCCGTGCGCGGATCGGCCTCGATCGCTTCCCACAGTTCGCGGATGAATACATCGGCATCGACCGCCGCGCTCAGATACTCTTCGTACTTGCCCTCGTGGGCGCGGTTGTCGGTGTCGCCGAAGGCGATCCAGGTCACGCGCGGCAGCGCTGCGAACACCTCGCGCGCGGCCTCGCGCACCAAGGGATCGTGCAGCGGCTCGCGCTCCGGGGGCGCGTACACGGGAATGCCGCTGCGCTCGACGTTGAGGATCGCGCGGGTGACCTCCCATTCGGCGAACACACGAACCTGGCCTGCGTACTCCGGCTGCTGGATCAGGCGCTCGAGGATGGTGACATCATCGTTGGGGATGGCGGCGTTGTAGCGGATGCGCGGATTGGGCCGGCCAGCCAGCAGCTCGGCGTAGCCCGGATAGGAAAACCAATATTCGTTGCTGACGCGCGCGCACGAGCCTTGGTCGCGATTGCCGATCAACGCGCCGTGTTCGCCGAACGAGAGCAGGAACGGCGTCAGCGCTTCCGCGCGATCGGGCACGTCCACGAAGCGGGTGCGGTAGCGCGCGTCCTCGACCAGCGCCGGATCGGCGCCGCGGAACAGCTCCTGCCAACGATAGCCGTCGATGGTCACCAGCACGATGTTGCGTGGCGGCTCGGAAGCCGCTTGCTGGGCATGGACGGGCGCAGATGCCGCTGCAAAAGCGGCAAGCGCCGACGCCAACATAAATCTAATCATCCGACCGCCCCCTCGATCCAAGGCTTAGCGGCTCGCGATTGCGGCGGCAAATCTCCCGCTCACGCGGGTCGCGGCACCATAAGCGTGGCGCGCGAACCGTCGGCGCGCAGCACCTCCAGCGAGAGTATCGCGTCGCGGCCGATCACCGCCGACGAAGTGATCTCGGCCGGCCCATGGCCATTCACCGCAAGGATCACATCGCCGGGCTGCAGCCCCGCCCGCGCCGCCGCCGGATGCACCGTCGCCGGCGTCCGCCATCCGTAGCCGTCGCCCGCTCGTTCGTGGGGCTGCGCCAACAGCGCGGCCAGCCAGTGCGGAGCGCTGAGTTGATCCTCGGCGCGCGGCCCCGCCGCCACCTGCGTTACCCGGCGCTCGGCGAGTGCGACCACCTGGGTGCGCCCATCCGCCGCCATCAGGCTGACCGCGCCCGGCGACACTGCCGCCAGCACGATCCCGGGCGCGATCTCGCGCCCCACCGCGAAGGCGCGTTGCGAACCGTCCGCCATCTCCACCACGGCGCCGCCGGCGCCTGCGTCCGCCGCAACCCGCACGCCCAGCACCTGCGCGATCACGCCGAAATCCGCCGCCGGCGCCTCGGTGCGATCGGGCTCGAACGGCGATCTGACTTCAAACGCGTCTTCCGGAGCGGCGGCTATGGCCCGGGCACCGGGGCTCGCAGCCGGCTGCGCGAACGCGATCAGCCAACTTGCCAAAACCAATGCGAAGGCAGCCGCTACCATAGTGCGGGGCCCGTACGCCGTACCGAAAGCGAAGTTCGCCACTTTGATAACTCGCCGATCGCGCGCCCCGAGGCCAAGCATAGCACACTCCGCCGCGGCGCAAACCGCGCCGCTAGCTCGACGTCAGCGTCAGCCCGTTGCCGTCCGGATCGTTGAAGAAGGCGACTTTGGTTTGGCCGTCAGGCGAGGTCCAGACGCCAAGCTCATCCTGGCCGAAGCTGGCATAGATGTTCATGGCGACGCCGCGTTCGCGCAGCATCGTGATGGTCGCCACGATGTCCTCGACGCGCCAGCCCAGCACCGGATGCGCATGGGCGACGTGATCGTCGATCTGAGTGATGCGCACGGTCGCGCCGTTGAGATCGAAGACGCTGCCGAACGTATCGTCGGCGATCAGCGCCAGGCCCAGCGTTTCGCCGTAGAACGCCTTGGCCCGCGCGCGGTCGCGGGTATGGATGAAGGCGATGGCCTTCGCTGACGACGCGATGCTCATCTGCGCACGCTCCTTGAAACGCTCAAAGCATCGCCGGGATGACGCGGTCCGGCGGTTTATGGCCGTCGGCGAAGGTCTTGATGTTGATGATCACCTTCTCGCCCATGTCGATGCGGCCCTCGAGCGTGGCCGAGCCCATGTGCGGCAAGAGCACCACGTTGGCGAGTTTCTTGAGCTTTGGATTGATCGCCGGCTCGTGCTCGAACACGTCGAGACCCGCGCCCGCCAGCTCTTTCTTTTCGAGCATGCGCGCCAGCGCCGCTTCATCGATCACTTCGCCGCGCGAGGTGTTGACCACGTAGGCGTGCGGTTTCAGCAGCGCCAGCCGGCGCGCTGAAAGCAAATGGTAGGTTGCCGGCGTGTGCGGGCAATTCACCGACACGATGTCCATGCGCGAGAGCATCTGATCGAGGCTCTCCCAATAGGTCGCCTCCAGCTCGTTCTCGATGTGGGCGGCCACCTTGCGGCGGTTGTGATAATGGATTTGCAGGCCGAAGGCTTTGGCCCGGCGCGCCACCGCTTGGCCGATGCGGCCCATGCCGATAATGCCCAGCCGCTTGCCCCAGATGCGCCGTCCCAGCATCCAGGTCGGGCTCCAGCCGGTAAATTGATCGGCCTCG
>CAZNTI010000164.1:0-5307 GCA_964575885.1 uncultured Terricaulis sp. | reverse complement strand
GGGTCGCGAACTGGCGCGCAACGAAGCCAAGCTCAAAGCCCCGCCCAAACCGGAAAAACGCCCATGAAGCTCGCCGACAACGAAATCCTTGAAGCCCTGCGCGCAGGGCGCATCCGCATAACGCCGGAACCGGGGGAAGCCGCGATCAACGGCGCCTCCGTCGATCTGCGTCTGGGGCCGCGCTTTCGCGTGTTCTCCATGCACACCGACTCGCATATCGATCTTGGCACCTCCCGCGCCGAGATCGCCGATGCGATCGAGCGCACCATGTCCGACGAGATCGTTCTCAACGACGACGGCGTGTTCTATCTGCATCCGGGGGAATTGGCGCTGGGCGCGACGCTCGAGCGTGTCGAACTGGCCCCGGATCTGTGCGGCACCATCAATGGCCGCTCCAGCCTCGCCAGACTGGGCCTCATGGTGCACTCCACCGCACACTTTGTCGATCCCGGGTGGCGCGGCGAACTGGTGCTAGAGTTCTACAATTGCGGGCGCCTGCCTTTGGGGCTGCGCCCCGGCATGACGGTGTGCGCGATCGCCTTCGAGCCGTTGTCGTCGGCGGCGACGCGCCATTACGGCGCCCGCGGCGACGCCAAGTATGTCGAACAAAAGGGCGCGCAGGCCAGCCGCATCGCCAGCGAGCGGCGCTGATGCGCGCCGTCTTCTTCGACGTCGGTTCGACTCTGATCACCGGGCCCGATCGCGGCGTCGCCAAGCGGCTGGCGCTTGAGCTCGGCCTCGGGGAGCGTGAAAAGCAGGCGATCAATGCCGGGCTGATGACGCGCCCAATCTACGACGCCGGCGCGGCGGCGGCGTTCGTGTGCGAGGATTTGGGTATAGACGCTCCCGGTGCGCGCGCCGCCGTCGAGGCGATCTGGCATGCGCAACTGAGCGAGGCGCGCGCACTTGAGGGCGCGCTGGAAAGTCTGCGCGCGTGGGCCGCGACCGGGGCGCGGCTGTGCTTCATCTCCAACATCTGGCGTCCGTATCAAGTGTCGGCGGTGGCCGCGCTCGGCCCGGAACTCGATGAGCTGGCGCCGCCGGCGCAGCGTTTCTATTCGTACGAGCTGGGCGCTGCCAAGCCTTCGCCGGCGCCGTTCTTGCGCGCGCTCGACGCGGTCGGCTGCGCTCCCGAGGACGCGCTCATGGTGGGGGATTCCTACGCCGAAGACATCGCCCCCGCCGCCGCGCTCGGTTTGGCGACGGCGTGGGTGCTGTGTCGGCCCGACAAGGAGGCTTCGAGCCTCGCGCTGATCGAGGCGGGGGCGGCGCGCGCCCCCGATCTGACCATCGCCTCCATCGCGGAGTTTTCCCCCGCACGCTGGGGCGATGTGCGCGCCGCGCACGCAAAATCGTTGGTTATGAGTTAGGATGCCGGCATGGATATCATTGCTTGCGAAGCCTTCGACGCCGAGACGCTGCTTGCCAGCCTGAAGCGGACGCGGCTCAAGGGCCACGATCAGTTCGAGATCTATCGCGACGCCGCGCTTTCTCTCGAACGCGTGGATCCCGATACGCTGTCGCCGGCGCAGCGTTACGTGCTGAAGCCGGGACTCGAGCGCACGATCGCGCTGCGCGATGCGCTGCTGGCGCACGGGGTCGATATTTTCGCGCTCGACGGCGGCGTTTGGGTGCGCACCAGCGAGGCCCCCGACGAGCGCATTCCGGTGCTGCCGCCGATTATCGAGGACTCGCGCGAGCCCGATGGGCGCACCGTCCAGATCATCAATGACGGCATGCACCGCGTCTATGCGGCGCGCAAGCTGGGTTTGCCCATCACCATCGTGCGCGCGCGTAATGTGCCAGGCGCCTATCCGTACTACGCCTACGCGCTGGAAGGCGGGTGGAGCGAGGTCGAGGAACTGGAGACGCTGCCAGAGAACTACCAGAAGAAGGCCTACCGCCACCCGACCAATTACAAGGCTCTGTTCCGAGACTTCAACGCGGTGTTTCCCGGCGTGCAGAAAGACCGCGCCAAAACCAATCCCAGTCACTTCGCGGCGTAGCTAGCGCTCGACGCGCCAGAACGTGACCTGGCCGATCGCCATGCCCGCAAACACCCGGATTGGCAGCACCGGCGTCAGCTGAAACTCGAAATGCCCGATGACGCCGAGGTCGACCATCTCGCCATTGGCGTGGATGAACAGGCCTGCGCGCGCGATGTTGGATTTGCCGTGCACGATCGGCGCATAGACGGCGCTGCCGAAGCGTTCGAGGCTGTGCGCAAGATAGAGCGCGCCGGGCGCCAGCAACGCACCGGTCTGCGGGATCGGCTGCGCTTGCCCCGCCACCAGGGCGCCCGCTTCAATGACCCCGTCGCGCACTTCGGTGATCGATGCGCCGAGCTGCAGGCTGATGCTGTTGGGATTGAGACGCTCCGGCGAGAACGGCTCAAACACGATCTCTCCGCGCGCAATGGCCTCGCCGATGGCGTGTCCGGTGAGAAGCATTACATCGGCTCCGCGTGCAGGCTCGACCGCAGCGGCTCGTCGCTGGCCGCGAACGCCCCGCGATAGAGCGAGACTGCGCCGGCGCTGCGCCAAAAGGAGGCCTGACCGACGGGCTGAAACGGCTTCAGTCGCGTAGGCTTGGTCGCGACCAGTTCCAGCGTCCAGCGGTGCTTGGCCCCCTGGTGGCCGAGATCGGCGGTGACTTGCACGAATAGGCCCGGCAGGCCGAGCGCTGGGCGCCCGCTCACCCGGGTGGCGACCTCATCGCTGCCGATCCGTTCCGCGGTGGCGGCGAGGTAGAGCGTTTTGGGCTGCAGCAGCCAGGCGCCGTCATCGAGCTGCGCCGGGCGCCAGTCGAACACCGTGCGCGCGCCTTCGCGTCTCCAGATGATCTCATAAAGCGCATCGGCGATGGCGAAGGCGTAGCTGGCGGGCTGGAGCCGCGCAGGGTCGAACGGATCGATGACGATGCGCCCTTCGCGGACCATGGTTTCGATGGCGGAACTGGCGAGGATCAAAGGCAGCGCCTCCAGCGTCCAGCCGGCGGCTGGGGAGCGACCATAGAGCGCGGCGCGGGCGCCGCCAACCGGCGCGCCGCAATTGGACACAGCCGTCGCCGCTGGTTAGGAGTGCGCGTCGGAGAAGCCAATGTCGCACATCGAACGCGTCGACCCTGAACTCTATGCCCTGATCGAAAAGCAGAAGCGCTACGAGCGTTCGACGCTGAAGCTGATCGCGTCGGAGAATTTCACCTCCGAGGCGGTGCTGGAAGCGACCGGATCGATTCTGTCCAACAAATACGCCGAGGGCTATCCGGGCGCGCGGTATTATGAGGGCAACGAGGTCGTCGACGACATCGAGAACCTCGCGCGCGACCGGTTGAAGGAGGTGTTCGGGGCCGAACACGCCAACGTGCAGCCCTATTCCGGTTCGCCCGCAAATGCTGCGGTCTATCGCGCGCTGCTCAGCGCCGGCGACAAGGTCATGGGACTTCCAGTCACCGAAGGCGGGCACCTGACGCATGGCTGGCCGGTGAACTTCTCCGGCCAGGATTATGTATCGACGCCCTACAGCGTGAACTTGCAAACCGGGCGCATCGATTACGACGAATTGCGCGCGCTGGCGCTGAAAGAACGTCCCCGGCTGATTTGGGTCGGCGGCACCGCCTATCCGCGCGCCTGGGATTTCGAAGCGGCGGCATCGATCGCGCGCGAGGTGGACGCTTATCTGGTAGCCGACATCGCCCATATCAGCGGCTTGGTGGCCGGCGGCGCGCACCCCAATCCGACCGCGGTCGCAGATGTTGTGTCGAGCACCACCCACAAGACGATCAGGGGCCCCCGCGGCGGCTTTATTCTGAGCAAGATCGAAGATCGTTTCCAGGCCAAGTATCACAGCGACACCAAGCGCACCCTCGCCCAGCGCATCGACCGCGCGGTGTTTCCAACCCTGCAAGGCGGCCCGCACCTTAACCAAATCGCCGGTCTTGCGGTCGCGCTCAAAGAGGCGCAGAGCGACGCATTCCGCACCTATGCGCACAATGTGGTCGCCAATGCGCGCGCGTTGGGCGAGGCGCTGATGGAGGAGGGCTACGGCCTCGTCACCGGCGGCACCGACACCCATCTGCTGCTGCTTGATCTGCGCGACAAAGCCTATTCCGGCAAGGACGCTTCGCGCGCGCTGGCCCGCGCCGGCATGATCGCGAACTTCAACATGGTGCCGGGCGACCCGCGCAAGCCCGCTGTCACCAGCGGCGTGCGGCTGGGCTCTGCGGCCTCCACCACACGCGGCATGGGCAAAGCCGAGATGCGCCAGATCGCCCAGTTCATGCACCGGGTGCTGTCCCGGATTGCCGACGAGGCGGTCCAGGAGCAGGTCCGCCACGAGGTCGCGGCGCTTTGCGAGGGCTTTCCGGCCCCAGGCTACGATTGACGTTGGCCGGGGCAGGCGGCGCCCCACAGTGAGGCGCCGCGAGCAAGAATTGCCCTCGTGGCGGCCTTCTGTTGCGTTAATGCTTCGCTTCGCTATTTTGCCGCGCAATATTAGCGTGGTCGCGTTTGCGGGCGGACCCAGGGGAGCGAAGCATCGATATGTCCATCTCACGCCGCCGGGTCGTTGCAGCGCTCGGCTCCACCATGTTCGCGCCGTTCATGGCCGCCTCCGCGCACGCGCAATCGCCGAGCCGCGCCGATCGCGGGTTCGAAGCGTTTGGCCGCCGCTGGCTCGACCAATCCATGCGTCTGTCGCCGATCTCGGCGACCTCGATCGGCGATCATCGCTTCGATGACCGCATCGACGATGTCAGCGCCGCCGGCCGCGCGCGCGCGCTGGCGTTCACGCGCGAAACGCTGTCGCGGCTTGAAGGCATCGATGCAGCGCAGCTCTCGCGCGCCAATCAGGTGGATCGCGCGCTGCTTTTGAATTCATTGCGCGGCGACATCTGGCGCACCGAGAGCCTGCAGGGCTGGGCCTGGAATCCGCTCTATTACCAATCGCTCGCCGGGGGGGCGCTCTATGCGCTGATGGCGCGCGAGTTTGCACCAATGCAGCAGCGGCTGGCGTCGGCCACGGCGCGCATGGAGGCGCTGCCGCGCCTGCTCGCGCAGGCCCGCGCCGAGCTTGTTCCTGCGCGCGTGCCGGCCCCGCACGCTGAAACCTACGCGGCGCAGAACCGAGGCCTCAAAAGCATCGTCACCGACATGATCGAGCCGGCCAAGGGCGTGCTCAGCACCCGTCAGCGCGAGCGCCTCGACGCGGCGATCGCCGGCTTCAACCACGCCGTCGCTGAGCACCAGGCCTGGATCGAAGCAAAGCACGATCACGGCGCGCACGCCGCGTTACGCGGGGGCGCAGACGT
>CAZNTI010000163.1:0-5323 GCA_964575885.1 uncultured Terricaulis sp. | reverse complement strand
GCTTCCAGATCGTGCCGAGGAAAATAAGCAGATAGACGACCCAAACAAGCGTCAGCCAAAGATCGGTGTACCAAGGCGGCTCGGCATACTCGCGCCCCTCGGTGATGCCCATCAGATAGCCCGTGCCCGCGAGCACGATGAAGAGCTGGTAGCCCCAGAACACGAACCACGGCCAAAGCCCGCCGGCGAGACGCGCGCGACATGTGCGCTGCACGACATAGAAGCTGGTAGCGATCAGCACATTGCCGCCGAAGGCAAAGATCACCGCCGAGGTGTGCAGCGGACGCAGGCGGCCGAAATTCAGCCAACCGAAATCGGAAAAGTAGAAGATGTTGGGAAACGAGAGCTGCAGCGCGATGATGACGCCGACCAGCAAACCTGCCACGCCCCAGAACATGGAGGCGATCACGCCGGCCTTGACCACGTTGTCCTGATAGCGGGTCGCCACATCCTTGCGTGGCCACTCCGCCAACACGCCGACGAGAGCCGCCCCGCCCAGGATGAAGGCGATGAGCATGGTCCACATCTGGGCGGCGAACGGCGCGTCGATAGCACGCGATGCGCCCAACAGGACCAGGAACGATCCCGCGACCAGAATAGCCAGGATACCGGCCGCATCATCGCGAAATCCGCTCTTTTGGATCATCGCCCCGCCTCTTGCTCGACGGCGCACATGCCCTGCCGTCTCGCATCGCTTAGCAGCGGTCGTCAGGCGCCCATTTGACCGAGATCAAATGCCTGCGCGTCGCATGAGCGCATAAGGAGCGCTTGGAGGTTCGAGCCATGGGCCAGCATTCGCTGCTTTCGCTGTCATGCTTTGCCGCCGCGGGCGCTTGGCCATCATTGGTGACGGCGATCAGCAATGCGCTCATGTCGCCGCTGGAACGAGCAATCCAGAACTCAATTTGCGGAACGCCACTCCACACTGCCCCTGAACTCTTGGGCCATTGCGCCGCTTGCTGGGCTGGGTCCGCGATCCTGGCGGCAACTGGCGTCGTCGTTATGATGTCCAACACCAAGCGCCTCGCGCGAGCGCACGCGCGGTAGTGAGAGCTACTGGCCAGTGTCACGCCTCCAGCGACAACACCTGGTTCGCCTTTACTTCACGTAACCAAGTTGCCGACACTCTACGCGCAAACGCGGAGGTCGACTAAAGTGTGTCACTGAATATGTAAAAATGGCGGGCGCGTCAGCTAGGCGCCCGCCAGTCTTCGATGACAGGCGAAGGGGGAGAGATGGCCTGCCGTCTTAGAAGCGATAAGCGATCGCTGTTGAAACCACCCAAGGATTGATGTCGACTTCATCAGTGGCGTTGATGTCGCCCGAGATGGTGACGTCGGTGTTGATCCAGATCCGGCGCACGTCGAAGTTCACCGCCCAGTGGTCGTCGATTCGGTAATCGACGCCGGCCTGGAGCGCCGGTCCCACGGAGGAATCGTAGTCAACATGACGTCCCGCCGGCGGCTCGCTATCGATGAACGACGTGAAGTTCACGCCCGCGCCGACATAAGGCTCGACGCGCCCAAAAGTGGTCCACCGATATTTGAGCGTCACCGTCGGTGGGAAGTGCGTGACTTCACCCAGGTCAACCGTACCGTTGACCGCGGTCACGTCGTGCGTGGCGACGCAACACAGAAGTTCTGCGGAGATGTGGTCGTTAAAGAAGTACTCGATCTGCAGCGACGGCACGACTTCATCGGAAATGTCGACGGGAAGAGGATTGCCGCTTTCGTCAGGGAGTATGCCAGACACGCCGAACTTCACCTGAAAATTGTCCAACACGCCAGCCTGCGCAGGTTGTGCCAACGCGACAGCCGCAAACGCCGCTATAGCAGCCATTCCAAACTTACTCATCTCAGCACCCTCTTGATTTGCGTGAACTGAGCTTCGCAAGTCGCGCGTGAACAGCGTTTGACGCACATCAAGCCGCTGCTGGTTTTCGACCATGACAAAGCGCCGCGCCCGCCGCGCAGCGCGTTGATTCACTCATGGGGAGAAGCAAGCGACAGAGTTCGCCCAACGGTGAGCCTCGTGGCGAGCGCACGCTTGTCTTCGTCAGTGAGACGCAGGCGCACCAAGGGCATGAGCACCGCATTCTCAAGCATCATGTGGCGGCGCTGATTTTGCGCAAAACGCTTCAGCGTTTCTCGTGCCCCGGAGTAAGCTTCGACCGGACGGCCTTCCATCGCCATCTTCATAAGAATAATGCGCACTCTCGTTGAAAGCTCACGATCCTCGCCGTGCTCCCTATTCATCCGTTCGAGCGCAGGATCGATCTCGTCCTCCGGCAAGCAACGCCAGCGCAACATCGGGAAGAAGGCTTCCTCTTCGTCGGCGATGTGCTGACTTAAATCGCTACGAATGAACTCGGCGAGCTTCGCTACTACGCCGGACCCGGGTGTTTTGGCGTCGATCAAGGCGTCCAGCGCATCGCACATGACCCGGTGGCGAAGATGCTCGTCAAGGACGAAGTCTAGAGGATCCTCGGCGTCACCCGTGGACTCATGACCGCGAGACTGAGGCGTGATCAAGGTTGACATAGGGCTCCATCATGCCTGCCGCTCCGTAAGGTGCATTGCCGAGTGTCAAAGCGAGTTGATCTGGATCAATCTGCAGGCGTGCACCCTCGTTCACTCTCGTTCGCGTCGAGCTGAGAGGGCCATTGTGCGATGCACCCCGACGCGAAGAGCTTACTTTCTCCAGACGGCGAGAGAGAACCCTCGAAAATGCGCGCTTTGTTGCGCCGTTTGCACCGCTACTTCGGCCTCTCTCGCTAGCTCGTGCGAGAAGAAACCGCCAAGTCTGCGGCGGTTAGCCGATGAGAAAAAACACTGTAAAAACAGGCAGTTATAGGTGGTGGAGCCAGGCGGAGTCGAACCGCCGACCTCTTGAATGCCATTCAAGCGCTCTACCAACTGAGCTATGGCCCCATCGCGCACGGTTCGCGGCTGTGCCCGAACCGCACCCGGTTTTAGGAGGCGCGGAAACTACGCTTCCTTGCCTTCCAGTTCAAGCGAAGCTTCAGCCTCGTCCGTCTTCCTCGTCATCGTCGCCGGGAAGGTCGCCGATCTCGTCTTCCGGGAATTCTTCCTCGTCTTCGAGCAAGGGCACCGAGTCGTCGTCCGCGGCGTCATCCTCGAGCTCCGCCTCCTCCTCGGAGAAGCCCTCGGGGAGATCGTCGCCCGCAGGCGCCGCCCCATCTTCCTCGTCAACAACGCCCGGCTCGACGTCGGCTTCGACATCGACGCCTTCGGCATCCTCTTCCTCGGCCTCTTCGTCATCGTCGTCGGAATCGCGGGCCTTGACGTCCTCGTCGTCATCGTCGTCGCGCGCGGGATCGTGCGCGGCGACACGGGCGCGGCCGCGGCGGACGCGTACGCCCTCCTCGGTCGGATCAAAGCTGGTGGTGCATTTCGGGCAGACCGCCGGGCGGCGTCTGAGATCGTAGAATTTTGCACCGCAATTCGGGCAGACTTGCTTCTCGCCCAAGTCAGTTCTGGCCAAAATGCATGCTCCTTAGGCGGACCCGTCGCCTTGGCGGCTCAGACGCGGGGCGCTCGCTTGCCACCAACCGGCGCCCCTGTCAAAAGCTTTGTCTCTTCAATCGATCCAGCCCGCAACGGAACCAGCACACCCATGCGTCTCAAGGCGCGTTCCGCCGGCCCCCTCTCGGGCCAGGCCCGGCCACCGGGCGACAAATCGATCTCCCACCGCGCCCTGATCCTGGGAGCGTTGGCGAAGGGTCGCACCGAGATCGAAGCCTTGCTGGAGGGGGAAGACGTGCTGCGCACGGCTGCGGCGGTGCGCCAGTTCGGCGTCAGCGCCGAGCGCGGCCCCGACGGGCGCTGGGTGATCGAAGGCGCGCAGGCGGACTGGCGCCAACCCCGCGAGACCATCGATTGCGGCAATTCGGGCACCGCCGCACGGCTGCTGCTGGGGGCCGCCAGCGGATATCCGCTGAGCGCGCGTTTCGACGGCGACCAATCCCTGCGGCGACGGCCGATGAACCGCGTCGTGGCGCCGCTGTCGCAGATGGGCGCGCGCTTCGACACCGCCAACAACCGCCTGCCGCTGATCATGCATGGCGGCCGGCTTAAAGGCGTGACCTATCGCTCGCCGGTCTCGTCGGCGCAGGTAAAGTCGGCAGTGCTGCTGGCGGGGCTGGAGGCCGAAGGCGCCACTGTGCTGATCGAGCCGGAGCGCTCGCGCGACCATACCGAGCGCATGCTCGCCCTGTTCGGTGCGCAGATCGACAAGGTCGAGATTGATGGCGGTCTGCATCCCCGGGTCCGGCCCGGAAAGCTCAGCGGAACCGCGGTGTACGTGCCTGCCGATCCGTCCTCTGCGGCGTTCGCAGCCGCTGCGGCGCTGATCGCGCCCAAATCGCAGATCCGGCTCCGCGACGTGCTGGTCAATCCGCTGCGGCTCGGCTTCTTCGAAACGCTCCTGGAGATGGGCGCCGCCGTCAGCTTCGAGGAGCGCCGCGATCCCATCGGCGAGCCGATCGCCGACATCGTGGTGCGCGCGAGCGAGCTTCACGGCGTCGCGCCGCCGGCTCGGCGCGCGCCGGCGATGATCGACGAGTTTCCAATCCTGGCCGTTGCAGCCGCCTTCGCCAGCGGAGAAACCAAGATCACCGGCGCAGCCGAGCTTCGCGTCAAAGAGAGCGACCGCATCGCGCTTATGGTCGAGGGGCTGCGCGCCTGCGGCGTGGACGCCGACGAACTCGACGACGGCCTCGTCGTGCGCGGCGCAGGCCCGAAAAGCGTGCGCGGCGGCGCCCAGATTCGCACGCTCGGCGATCATCGCGTGGCGATGTCGTTTCTGGTGCTGGGGCTCGCCTCAAAAGAACCCGTCGTCGTCGACGACGCGGACATGATTGCGACCTCGTTTCCGGACTTCGACGGCTTCATGCAAGGCCTTGGAGCTTCGATCTCGCGGCTGTGAGCCGACGGCAATCGTTTCTTTACCAACGGGCTTCGCCGCTTCCTTAACGACCCCTGTGCCACCTTCTTTCCAAAAGGTGGGCACCATGGGCTGGAGTTCAGTGCGCGCTCTGGTTTTGAGCGTCGGCGCGTTCTGTGTTGCGAGCGGAGCGTCCGCACAGGAGCGCGGCGACGACTGGATCGTGCGCGGAGAAGCGCTGGCTCGGCGCATCGAAGCCGGAAATCTGATCGTGACGCCCGCGGAGACGGCCGCGCGCGCGGCGCAGGCGCAGCGTGAGCGCGGCGAAGCCCGGCTGCTGTTGCTCTATGAACTCGCCAGCGACGAATTCGTCGCCTCCGACGCGCAGGCAGCCCAAGGCGCGCTGGAAACATTCGCA
>CAZNTI010000162.1:0-5339 GCA_964575885.1 uncultured Terricaulis sp. | reverse complement strand
CATCAGAATCGGGCGAATGAAACCCAGAACCAGGTAGAGCCAGATCGCCGCGGCGAACGCCCACGCCACATGCGTGCCGAGACCGAGAGCGCGCGCGCGGTTGTACGTACGCACCCACCACAGCAGAATCGAGGTCGTCAGGAAGAAGCCCGCCATCAGCCACCAACCGCCCTGGTTGAGCGGGGGCATGATGTTGAGGCCTTGCTCGGGCGGGGGCGGCTCAAGCGCAAGCCACGGCAAGCGACGGACGAATTCGATCGGATCCCAGCCCACCGAGGCCCACATATTGAGGCCGATGATCTCAATCGCAATGAAGCCGAAGAACAGCGACGCCACCCCGGTCCAGCCAAGGTAGATGGGACCGATCTGGGCGTTGCCGATCCATCCCAAGAAGCGATTGAAAGTCTTGCCGCGAGTTCTCGGCTGATCGCCCGCCGGCAGGTCGACGCCGATCTCGAACGGTCCGCGAACCTGGACCTGCGTGAAGAAGTTTTGATATGCGCTCATGGCTGCGGCTCCGCGCCCCAAATCGGAAGATTAAGCCACCAATTCCACCATTCCGGCCAACCCAGCACCCAGACCGGGCCGCTGATGATCATGCACACGGCGCTGAAAAACACCGCCGCAAGCGCCAGGAACAAGCCCAGGCGGTGGATGCCCAGTGTCCCGATCGAATAGCCGAGCACGTCGCGAAAGAAGGTGTCTTCGTACTCGGGCGACTTCACCTCTTCGCCGCCGCCGGGATTGGTCGCCGACAGGATGAGCGACCCGTGCAGCGCCAGCGCAAAGCAGGTCGTGAAGAAGAACGTGATCGCGATCATGTGCGCGGGATTGTAGTGGAAGTTGAGATACTGGTAGCCGGTGTTCGAAACCCAGTCCAAATGACTGAAGATGCCGTAGGGAAAGCCGTTGGCCCAAGCGCCCAGCAGCATCGGGCGGATCACCACCAGCGTAACGTAGGCGCCGATAGCGAAAGCAAACGCAAATGGCACGTGCAAGCCGATGCCGAGTTTTCTGGCGATCTCCACCTCGCGCAACGCCCATGAGCTGAAGGCGCCGATGGCGCAGATCGTCACCACCTGCCAGATGCCGCCTTCCTTCAGCGGGGCAAGGCCCAGCCCGTATTCGGCGCCCGGCGGGTTGATGCTGATCAGCCACGGATTCCACGTCGGGCCGATGGCGGCGCCATACAGGATGAGCGCCGTGCCTAGGGCGGAGAAGAAGATCGTCGTGACGCCGAAGAAGCCGACGTAAAACGGTCCGACCCAGAAATCGAACATGTCGCCGCCGACCAGCGTGCCGCCACGGACGCGATATTTCCGTTCAAAGCTGAGAAGCGCCATGTCGTTCCCTCGCGCGCACCGTTCGCACCGTGCAGTTCAAGTCAAAGGCAACGAGCGCCGCCGATCGTCACCGGCGACACCCGTCGCGTCCTGCTAGCCGAGGCTCTGCTCGATCTGAGCCGTTGGCGTGTTAGCGCCTGGCCCCTCGATCCAGTTGAAGCGATCGGTGCTGAGCAAGATGAAGTGGATCAGCAGCGCGAGCGTGAACAGGAAGATGAACAACCCGATCAGTACGCGGCGCGGATCAAAAAGCAGCCAAATTCTCCACATGGTTCAGTCTCCCTATCCGAAGAAAGCCGAAGCCATCTGGCTGGCGATTTGGATGCCGTCTTGCAGTTCGGCGTAGCCGCCGGGGCCTGGCAGCCATGGACGCCACATCCAAACTAAGACGTGTGCGGCGATGGCGATCAGCGTGAAGAGAATGAAACTCCCCATGAATATGCGGTGGAATTCCTTCGCTTCGGCCTCTGTCAGACCCGATAATGACCCTGTTCGGGCGTCTCTTTCTGTCATGTGTGTCCTCCGGTGTCTCCAATTGCCGGAAAGCCGCGAGACCGCGGAGAAACGGCCTTTGCGTCAGCCGCGGCCGTCACCGGTCGCGACGAGTGGCTTGGCGCAGCGGAACCAAGCCCAAGCTGAAAGCGGCGCGCACGCATCATGCGTTCGCCCCCGCAAAAATCTCATTGCGCACGCGTTCAAGCCGCGTGGGCGTCACCCGGTCGGCGCCGTCGACGCGCGCCTGGCGTTCGACGGCGTCGCGCAAGCGCTTCGCCGCCGAAATGCGCACCAACACTGGTTGGGCGTCGATGAAGGCGTCGAACATCGCTTTGGCGGCGTCGTCCCACGCCAGCGCCACGCCAGGGCGCGCGGGCGTCGCCTCGATCTGATCGAGCTGGGCCGCGAGCGGGATGATATGAAAGAGCGCATCGAAGAGCGCGTTGCACACTTCCTGGAGCAGATAGACTGCGCCCGCATAGCCCATGAACGGCGTGCCGGTGTGGCGGCGGATGACGGCGCCGGGGAACGACGCGGGAATATAGGACGCGCGCACCCCGAGCTCGGCCATGTACATGCGCTCGTTGATGCTGCCGAAGAGAATGAGCGGCGGCCCCTGCCGCAGCGCCTGACGCACGCTCTCGTTGTCGGGCTTGACGCCGGCGCGGCGGGCGACCGCGAACGTGCAAGGCAGCCCCAGATCGCCTTCGAGATAGGCGCGCACGCCGCGCGCATAGGTCTCGTTGGCGACGATGGCGAAACTTGCGGTGGCGAAGAAGTCTTGCGTCACCGAGCGCCACAGATCCCAAATCGCCTTGATGGTCGTATGCTTTTCACGCGCGATGAAGGGTTCGGGGTCAAGCCCGGTCAGCTCGCCCAACTTGCGCAAAAAGCTTGTAGTGGACTCGATGCCGATCGGGGCCTGCAAGTAAGGGCGATCCAGCTTCTCGCACAGCTGGCGGCCAAACTCGCGATAGAGGCAGACATTGATCTCAGCGTCGGCGAGCTTGCGCACATCGGCGAGATGGCTGCCGAGCGGAAAGACCATGTTCACTTCCGCGCCCACGCCTTCGATCAGCCTGCGGATTTCCGCGAGATCCGAGACCATGTTGAAGACGCCGTACATCGGCCCGATGATGTTGACCTTCGGCTTGTCGCCGTCCTTGCGCGCTTTCGGCTTTGGGGCCTTCTTCGGACCGAACTCGGTCCAGAGCCAGGTCAAGGCGCGGTCCCCACTCTGCCACTGATCCTCATCGATGGTGCGCGGCAGAAACCGCTGAATGTTGGCGCCTTCGGGGGTAACGCCGCCGCCGATCATCTCGGCGATGGAGCCCGTCACCACGACGGCAGGGAGATCGCGGTCGAGCGTCTGCCAGGCGCGCTTCATCGCCGCTTCGGTGCCCGTCTTGCCGAGCTCTTCTTCGCCAAGCCCCGTGACGACGATAGGCAGCTCATGCGGGGGCAGCGCGTCGGTGTAGTGCAAAACCGACGTCACCGGGAGATTCTCGCAACCGACCGGGCCGTCGATGATCACCTGCAGGCCCTTCACCGAGGTGAACGCGTAGACCGCGCCCCAATAGCCGCCTGCACGATCGTGATCGATGATGAGCGTCATGAGCCCACCGCTTCTTCCGCGGCGCGCGCCGCAGCCATGGTCTTTGCGTAGCGGGCCTTGAATTCCGGACGGTCCTGCGGAGTGTCCTCCCAGACACCGGCTGCGAAGCCTTCGCCGACGCCGTCAAAGAACGTGCTCATGCGTGCGAACCGCTCCTTGTTGGCAAGGGCGGCGTTGACGACGTTGGCCAGCGAACCCGCGCCGGGGGCGCCCAGGAGCGGGCGCGCCGAGATCAGATTGGTGAAGTAGAGCGCGGGCGTCTGCTTCTGCTTTGCGTGTTGCACGACCGGCGTGGTGCCGATGGCGAGATCGGGCGCGTACGCCTCGAACGCGGCGATGTCCTGTTCGAGCGAGGCCCGGTACTGAACCTGCGCGCCATGCGCCTCCAACCATTCGCAATCCAGCGACGACCATGGCGTGCGCGGACACGCGGTGCCGACATACGGCACCTCGGCGCCGCTTTCGATCAGCAGCCGCGCCACCAGAAGTTCGGAGCCCTCATAGCCCGAGACCGTGATGCGTCCCTTGATCGGCGCGCGCGCGAGCGCTGCGGCGATCTGGGCGAGGCTTGCATTCTTGGCAGCGTCGATGCGCGTGCGTGCGACCCCGCAGGCCTCGCCCACCGCGTCGAGCCAAGCTGCGGTCCCCTCGCGCCCGATCGGGCCTGAGCCGATCACGGGGCGCCCGGCCGACGCAAAGACGCGCACGCTTGCAGTGTAGAACGGGTGGATCGCTGCGACCGCGGCGCAATCCAGCGCTGCATAGAGCTCGCGCCATTCCCGCGTTGGCACGACCGGGCCGGCGGCCAGTCCCATGGGCGCGAGCATCGTCGACACGCTCATAGGGTCGGCGGGAAACACCTCGCCGAGCAGCGTCACGCTTGGCAGGCCCTTTTGCGTGCGCGGCGATGCGACGGGTCCAGCTTGAGCCTCGGCGCGCGCATAGTTCAGCATAGCGCCGGCGAGCACGTCCTTGGCTTCCGCGTGCGTGGGTATGCCGAAGCCAGGCACATCGATGCCGACGATGCGGACATCATTGATGGCTTTTGGCAGCAATTGCAGCGGCACACCCGAAGCGGTGGGCACGCAGAGATTGGTGACGACGATGGCGTCGTATTTCTCGGGATCGGCGAGCTGATACACCGCCTCGCGAATGTCTTCGAAGAGCTTGCCGGTGACGAGCGTCTCGGAATTGAACGGGACGTATCCCACCGAGCGCCGCGCCCCATAAAAGTGCGACGTGAAGGTCAGCCCGTAGACGCAGCACGCCGATCCCGACAGCACCGTCGCGGTGCGCCGCATCCGCAAGCCGACACGCAGGCTGCCGAAGGCCGGGCACATGCTTTGAGGCTGATCGTGGGGGCCCTTCGGATAATCCTGCGCGTAGCGGTCGAGCACCTCGGACTTGCCGGCGCTTTGCGCGGCGCGGCGCAGCTCGTCGCGGCCCGCATGGCAGCCGCCGCTGTTCTGGTTCTCGATGGGCGCGTCTGACGCGCCGTCCGCAGGGGGGCGTTCATCCACCAGTTTTACACCGTGTCATAGATGACTTCGAGGGACGGGACTTCGACCAGGACGCCGCCGCGCATGTCGGCCTGCGAGGCGGGCTGCAGCACCACGCCGCCGCCTACCTCTTCGGCCTTGAACAACGCGAGCAATTCGTCCTGGCTGAGCGGCGTCGGGCGCACCGGCGGCGCGGTGGCGACATTCTCCGACAGCCCCTCGAACAGCGGCCCCCAGCGTCCGCCGGGCGTGCCGATGATCTGATAATTCGCCGACTTGCGCCGGATGTCTTCGTCCGCTGGAATCGCCGACAATACCGGGATGCCGGCGGCGGCCGCAAACGCGTGCGCCTCGCCGGTGCCGTCGTCCTTGTTGATCAGCATGCCC
>CAZNTI010000161.1:0-5350 GCA_964575885.1 uncultured Terricaulis sp. | reverse complement strand
GCTTGGGCGCGCGCGAGATCGGCCTGCGCAGCTCTTGCCTCCGCGCGCGCCGCGCGCAACCGCGCATTTGCCGCGTCCAACGCTGCTTGCGCGGCGAACCCTCGCTGGGCCAGGAGCGCCGTGCGCGATTGATCAGTTACGGCCAAGTCGAGGCGCGCTTGTGCGCTTGTCAGATTGGCGCGCGCTGCAGTGACCAGGGCTGCCGTTTCGGCAGCTAGGCGCGCATCGAGCATCGCTGGCGGCGCGGGCGCTATCGTGGCGACCACCTGGCCACGCCGAACAGCGTCGCCCGATTCAACCTCCACGCGGGCAAGACTGCCCGAAACCGGCGCGCTTATTCGAAACACATCATGGATGCGCGTACGTCCTTCATCGATGCGTTCGCTCCTGACCGCGCCACGATCGATCGCGATCACATCGACGGCCATCGCCCGCGGCCAAAACGCCCAGGCGAAGAAGAATGCGAGCACGCCAAGCGCGGCTGCCCAGATGACAAGCGCACGGCGTGAAGCTGGCGGAATCCGAAGAGGCGCGCCAAGCACCGCGCCCGCAAGCGCGCGCATTCGCGCAAGAAACGGCGCGGCTTTGAGGAATCGGGGATCGGTTTTGAGGTCCATTGTCAGTCTCGCGCCTTCAAGACGCCCACCATGTCCAAGCGGCCCACACCACCGCGCACGACGAGCGCAGCGACGAGAACACAGGTCAACGAAAAGCCAACAGCCAGCCCATAGCCCCCGGGCTCGAACACGTAAGGAAATGCGTACATATCGGTTTCGAACAAGCGCATCAGCCAGCGCGCCAGCACCGCGCCCAACACTATCCCGAGTGGAACGGCGAGAAGCGCCAGCGCCGCGATCTCGCCGATGAGCACGTAGGAGACTTCGCCACGCGTGAAACCGAGCACGCGCAGGGTGGCGAGGTCTCTCTCCTGCTCGGCAAGCGTTATGCGCGCCGCCGAGAACGCGACGCCTCCCGCCATCACAGCTGCAAAAGCGAAATAGATGAGGTTCATGACGCCGACACCCTCGGCGTAATTACGCCGCATCGAGGCCTCGGCGAGATTGAGATAGCTCGCACCGATGAGCGCCGGCGTCGCCTTGATGCGCCGATTGAAAGCACGCTCCTGATCGGCGTCGAGCAGGACGTGGGCGCCGCTGATGCGGCCGGGCTCCCGCATGAGGCGCGCCAAGGCGTCAAGCTCCATATAGGCCGACGCGCCCACCATCGGCTCGGCGATTGCAGCGACGCGCGCCGGTGCGCGCAAACGCCGACCACCGGTTTGCTCGACCCAGACGATGTCACCGCGCTCTGCGCCAAGACGCTGGGCAAGCGAACGCGCCAGGACAACGCCATCTCGCGGCGGCAAGATGATGCGGCGGTCGCGATCGACGAGACGCCCCAGGCGCGCTCCGACGCGGGCGCCGATCACGGCCTCTTCCACTCGGCGTCCTTCGTACTCGAACACAACAGCATCAGTGCGGAAGGCTTCGGAGGCGATCACGCCCGGTAGACGATCAATCTCGTTCATCACGCCCATCGCACGCGGCGCAGTGAAGCTCAGCGTCACGTCCTGGCGATTGGCCAACCGGAAGTGCACGTCGAGCATATAATCCATCACGGCAGGAAAGGTGCGCGCGACAATCAAGAGCGCAATGGCGAGCGCAACGCCCAAAGCTGTGGTCGCGGCGCGGCGCGGGAAGCGGAGAATACGGCGCAGGATAATGCGAGTCTTTGCGTCGAGCGTAGCGCCTAGCGCGCCAAGCCAATCGCTTTTGAACGCAAACGAGGTCGGACGCGGGGGCGATAGCGCCGCCGCCGGCGCAAGCCGCGCGGCGCGCCAAACCGACACAAGCGCACCCAAACTCGCGGCAATCAGGGCGGCGGCCCAGGCAGAGACGAAGACAATTGGCGACGGGGCAAATTCGAGTTCGGGAAAATGATAGTAGCGCTGATAAAGGTCAGCCATGGCGCGGCCGAACCCAATTCCGGCCGCCGATCCTATCACGGCGCCGGCAAGCGCCAGCACAAACGCGCTCTTGGCATAGTGCCAGGCGACAGCGCCCGAAGCATAGCCGAAGGCTTTCATCAGGCCGATATTGGCGCGCTCAGTGGCGATGACGCGGTCAAGCGCGATGTTTACAAGGAAGGCTGCGACGATCAGAAAAAACGCTGGAAGGAACGCCGCCATGGTAGCGAGCTGGCGCAATTCTTCGGTGAGGAAGCGATCCGACATCATCCGCTCTCGCCCCGAGACGCCGGTCGAGCCGTAGCTGGCGAGAATGGTCTCAATGTCGCGCGCCGCTGCCTGTGTGTTGGCGCCGTTCGCCAGGATGAAGACCGCCTCGTTGAACGCGCCGTCGAGGTCAAAGGCGCGCGCAAGACTTTGCCGCCCCATCCAGATGACGCCGAAGCGCTCGGGTTGGGGAAAGAGTTCACCCGGCGCCGATACGAATACGAATTCCGGTGAGTTAGCGACGCCCGTGATCGCCAGCCTCTCGCGCCTCCCGTTGAGTAGCGCCGTAAGGCGATCGCCGGGCGCGAGACCAGCCGCACTCGCAAACGCCTCATTGATCAAGACTTCGTTCGCGCGCGACGGATCGGGCCAACGTCCGGACGCGAGCACCAGATCGTTGACCTTGGGCCGTCCATACAGCGGCAACGACACCAGACGTGCCGACGCCGGCGCGTCACTTGTCGCCAGATCGAGAACGGCATAGCCGCCGACGCGCGTTTCTACCGCCGAGACCCCATCGACTGCAGCTAATTCGTCAAGCAGCCGATCAGGCGCACGCGTCAGCGCGACGCTCAGATCGGCCATCCGCGCTTGTGCGTAGTACGCTTCGCGTGTGGCCGCGAGCGACTCGCGCATGCCGACGGCCATCACGAACACCGATAGCCCGCACCCAAGCACTAGCGCGACGGCGATAGCATGCAGTCGCATCCGCCAGAGGTCGCGCAGGAGTTTGCGGTCAAGCACGCGCATGCTTCACCACACGAGTTCGGCGGGACGCGCGGTTTTGGCGTTGACATCGATGTTGCGCACGCGACCGTCGGCGAAATGCACCACGCGCTCGCCGAGGCGCGCGACATCGGCATTGTGCGTCACGATCAATGTGGTTGAGCGATAGCGCGTGTTGACGTCCAGCAACGCTTCAAGCACACGCACGCCCGTCTTCACGTCGAGCGCGCCAGTCGGCTCGTCGCATAAGAGAACTGCCGGGCGCTTGGCGATTGCCCGGGCGACCGCAACGCGTTGCTGCTCGCCACCAGACAATTGGGCCGGAAAGTGATCGAGCCGGTCGCCAAGGCCGACGAGGTCAAGCGCCGTTGCAGCGTCCAAAGGGTCTTCGGCGATCTCGCCGACGAGTTCAACATTCTCACGGGCGGTGAGGCTCGGAATGAGGTTGTAGAATTGGAAGATGAAGCCGACATGACGGCGCCGAAAGCGCGTCAGGGCGACGTCGTCCATCGCGCCAAGATCTTGGCCGCGAAACAGGACGGATCCCGCCGTCGGGCGGTCGAGTCCGCCCAGAATGTTGAGCAAGGTTGACTTGCCTGAACCTGAAGGTCCGAGCAGAACAAGCCTCTCTCCTTCTCCGATTTCCATGGTGATATCCGAAAGCGCGCGAACCGCCGCGGGACCGTCGCCGTAGACCTTGGTCAAGCCCGCAAGCGCAAACGCAGGCCTCTCGCGTGGCCGCGCATCTCCCGACATCTGAATGGGGCCCGTCTTGTCCATCGAAGGTCAGCTTGAGCCCGCTTGCCCCGGCGCGTGTTGAGCGCGCGCAAGTTGATCTCGGTCGTCGCTGTCTAGATTTCAGCAATGAATAAGCAGCTTGAGTCAGACGATGACGCGCCGCCTCCGCACACTCTGGCGGACATGTTGGAGCGGGTCTCGGCGCTGAGTGCGGAGAACGACAAAGTCACTCTGGCCGCCGTGTTGGCGGTGATTGGCCGGCGTGCTTATGGGCCTCTTCTCCTGGTAATTGGCCTTATATCGATTTCACCACTCACTGCCGCGCCCGGCGCGACTTGGCTTGCCGCGGCCATCACCCTTGCGCTTTCGGCGCAGATGGCTGTAGGCGCCCCCCATCCCTGGCTGCCGTCCAACGCGCTCACTGCGCGAATTCCGGGAAAGATGCTGCGCCGCGCCGCCACCGCAGCAATGCCATGGGCGCGTCGCATCGACATCGCGCTCCGGCCGCGGCTGACTTGGTTAGTCGATCCGCCTTTCGTGTTCGGGACCGCGCTCGCATGCGTAGCAGCGGCGCTCATCACCTTCCCGCTGGGACTCATCCCACTGGCGCCGCTTGCGCCTGGTTCGGCAATTTGCCTCTTTGGCTTAGCACTTATGACCCGCGACGGGTTGGTTGCCAGTTTGGCGTGGGCCTGTCTCGGCGCCATTGGCTGGTTGGCGGTCGCCGCGGTGTGAGCCGAAAATAGAGCGGCCGCCGGCAAGACCGGCGGCGCTCTTCATCGGCTATTGCGCCGTCTTGATCTCGATCTTCTGACTCTTGGCCCTGGTGCTTGCGCTCTTCGGCAGCGTCACGGTCAAGACGCCATTCGCAAACTCCGCCGTCACCTTGCCGGCGTCGATGCCAGTGGGGATGCGCATGACGCGTTCGAACGAACCGAAGCTCCGTTCGCTCAGCCAATCGTCCGCCTTTTCTTCTTTGCGCTCCAATTTCTTTTCGCCGCGAATAGAGAGCGTGCCTTAACCGAACGTGATCTCGACGTCCTTGGGGTCGACGCCAGGGAGTTCCGCGGTGACGACGATCGAGTTATCGGTCTCCGAATAGTCGGTGTCCGGCATCACATCGCCGTTTCCGAACCGGAGCATCGGGATCGCAAGATCGTCGAACAGGCGGCGAAAACTCGTCAGACCGTTGATGGGAGCAGCGCTTTGGCGCGCCACGGGAAGCGTCTGATTCATGGTTCTCTCCAACGCGCGGAGGGGCTCCGCTTTTGTTTCTTGGCGCGGGAAAAGCTGGCTGGCGTTGAGCACGATCAAAGCCAGCGCAATCCAAGAACCTTACAAAACTTCGATCGAGGAGGCGTGATGATGACCACTCGTTCCGGTCAAAGCCCTGGTTATCTGCTATCGCACGCCGCCTTCCTCGGGGCGGCGATTACGCTCTTCATCTTCGTGCTCTGCTGGGCAGGCGAAGCGACCGGCTTTTATCCGCCCGCGAGCAGACTGATCGAGCTCATCACCAGCAGCAGCGAGATCCGCTCCCACAACGCCTTCTGGAGGGGCGCGGCTTCCGCCGCACAATTTGGCGCAGTCGTCGCGGCGTTGATCGCCGTCTGTGCGCCAGGTCTTACGCGCGTGTCGCGGGCGGATCGGTGT
>CAZNTI010000160.1:0-5384 GCA_964575885.1 uncultured Terricaulis sp. | reverse complement strand
AGCACCCACATCCTCGCCATCGATCAGGGCACCACCTCGACGCGCGCCATCGCTTTCGATCTTGGCTTTGCGCCGCGTGCGGTCGCGCAGATCGAGCTCGCGCAGCACTTTCCGCAACCCGGCTGGGTCGAGCATGACGCCGAAGAGATCTGGGCAGCGACGGTCAAGGTGTGCCGCGAGGCGATGGCTGCAGTCGGCGGGCCTGCGGCGATCGCGGCCATCGGCATCACCAACCAGCGCGAGACGACCGTGGTCTGGGACGCTGCGACCGGAGAACCTGTGCACAAGGCCATCGTGTGGCAGGATCGGCGCACCGCCGCGATGTGTGCAGAGCTTAAAGCGGCGGGCCACGAGCCGCGCATCCAGGCCGCCACCGGCCTGCTGCTTGATCCGTATTTCTCGGCCACCAAAGTGCGCTGGATATTGGATCGCCTCGGCCGCAGCGGCGAGGGGCTGCGTTTCGGCACCATAGACAGCTTTCTTATGTCGCGTCTGAGCGGGGGACGCATTCACGCCACCGACGCCACCAACGCCTCTCGCACGCTGCTCTACAACCTCAACTCAAGACGCTGGGACGCCGATTTGTGCGCGTTCTTCGGCGTCCCGCAGGCAATGCTGGCGCAGGTGCTGCCGTGCGCCGGCCGCTTCGGTGACACCGATGCGAGCCTGTTCGGCCGCGCGCTGCCAATCACCGGGGTCGCCGGCGATCAGCAGGCCGCACTGGTGGGGCATGGCTGCCTCAGCCCTGGCATGGCTAAAGCCACCTTCGGCACCGGTGCGTTCCTGGTGATGAACATGGGTGCGGCGGCGCCGCACTCGCGCAACCGGCTGCTGGCCACCGTCGGCTACGATCTATCCCATCAGTTCGCCTATGCGCTTGAAGGTTCGATCTTCTCGGCTGGCGCCACCATGCAATGGCTGCGTGATGGGCTGAAGCTGATCGCCGCCTCGCCGGAGTCCGAAGCGATCGCGGCCGCATTGCCGGACAATGGCGGGGTCTATCTCGTGCCTGCGTTTGCCGGGCTGGGCGCGCCGCAATGGAACGCGCAGGCGCGTGGCGCGGTGATTGGGCTCACGCGCGATTCCCGGCTGGAGCATCTGGTGCGGGCGGGCCTCGAAGCGGTGGGCTATCAGACCGCAGATCTCCTGGATGCGCTGCGCGCCGACGGCGCCCCCGAGATCAGTTCGCTGCTGGTCGATGGCGGGCTCACCGCCAATGCCTGGGCGATGCAATTCCTGGCCGATATTTGCGGCGTCGAGGTCGCCCGCCCGGCTTTCCAGGAAGTTACCGCGCTTGGTGCGGCCAAGCTTGCCGCTTTAGGGGTGGGGCTGATCGGCGACCTTGGCGCTTCGCCCGGCGCGGTCACCCGCTGGACGCCGCGCATGAGCGCGGAAGCGCGCGCGGGGCTGCGCCAGGGCTGGCGGGCGGCCGTCGCCGGCGCACTGGCGGCAGCGGGCGCCTGATTGTTCTGGGTCGGCTTGCGCTTGGGCCCCCATGGCCTTAAGTGCGCGTCTCGCGTCAAGGCGAGCCCGTAGCTCAGTCGGTAGAGCATCTGACTTTTAATCAGAGGGTCGCGGGTTCGAATCCCGCCGGGCTCACCATCACCCGCGCAGGCGCGCGACCAGCGCCGCGCCGTAGAGACGCCAAGCCGGCAACAGCGCCGCGAGCGGCAGCAGCCAGATGACGCGCGACTGATAGCGGCCATAGACGCCGGAGAGGGCCCCGCACACAACCGCGTTGATGGCGATTGCAAGCACGATCAGTCCCACCAGCGTCACCAACAGCGCGTCGTCGTCGTCGCCGGCGCCTTCGCGGCGTCGCCACCGCGCGTAAGCCAGAAACAGCGCCGCCGCCAGCGAGATGAGCGCGACCGCGTAGTGAACGAAACGAACGAATGCGGGAGTGAGGCGCGGTGCGCATGCCGCTTGCGAGGTGCAGCCGCCGACTTCCGCGGTCGCGGTTTGCATGAACGTGTTCGCAAAGTTCGGGTCCATCCAGACGAATTGGTTTTCGAGCGCCCAGTCGACATCGAAGAGCAGAAGCTGGCGCCACGAATTGTGCAGCGCCGCACCGATCACGCCGGCCGGATCGTGCAAGAAGGCGCCCACAACAAAGCGGCTCTGCTCGCTGAGGATGCGCTCGCGCCCGGCGGCGTCCTGCAGGACATAGACCCCCCGCGCTGGATCGTTCGACCAAAGGATGTCGTCGTTATTGTCGAGAGGCAAATGCCGGTACGCGCACAGCGCGTAGTCGGCGCCGTCCGCGCAGGCGGCGCGCAGGTAGGCGCGCCCCGGCCCATCGGCCACAATTCGCGCCATCAGGAACGGCGGCTTGTCGAAGCTGCCGCCGGTGTTGGCGCGATAAATCGCGCCGTAGAGCGGATCGGCCATGGCGCCCGCCGCGCACGCCGCCACGATCAGGCCAAGGCGCAAGGCGACAGCGCGCAACGGGCGTCCTAGACGCCACAACGCCAGCGCTCCCGCGCCGGCCACGCCCAGCGCAATGAGGATGGTGCCTGCATGGGTGGACGCGAGATAGGCAAGCGAAACCAGGAGCGCGACCGCGCCGATGCGGGGGCAGCGGTCCAGATACAGAAGCGCGACGATGGTCAAGAGAACCGCCAGCGCGGCAAAGAGGTCGGCGTTGCCGAAGCCGGCTTCGAAAGGCAGCGCGGTCAGCGCGATCAGCGCGCCCATGAGGCCGGCATAGCTCCAGAGCGGCGCGTCGGGCGCTGCGAGCCGCCATACGGCGTAAACGACGGCGGCCGCGAACAGGGCCTGGGCGAAGGTCAGAAACCAGAGCGAACCGACACCGTTGGCGATGTAGAAGAACAGGCTGTACGTCGGCGAGCGGTTGGCGGCCCAGGCATGCTGGTTATGGTCGATCACGATCTGCTCGGGCGTCAGCACCGGGGCCTCCGCTCCGCTGACGGCGCGCTTTGCAGTATCGACTACGGCCGCAACCATTTCCTGGCCGAGCATCCAGCTCCCGCCCTGGTCCTGATTAACCACCGGTCGAGCCACCAGCGCCAGAAACAGCGTGCACGCCGCCGCAGCCAGCACCACCGCCGCAACTGATCGCAAGAGAGTTGTCATGTCCGCCCACGCCCCGTCGTCAGCCGCACTAGCAGCGCCCGCCCGCCCGGACTAGGGCCTTGAGGCGCTTGCGACCGCTTCTGTGGTCGCGGGGAACAAGCAAGCCCGGCGCCGCGTTCAGGCCCGATGAGCGAAACCCTCGATCGCGGGCTAACCAATTCCGCCGCGCGCGCGCGGCGCGTGTTCGTGGTGTGCAACGAAGCCGCCGGCAGCGTGCAGCCCGGCGATGGCGCGCGGGTGCGGGCCATGCTTGCCGAGGCAGGCTTTGGCGATGTGGCCGAGTTGGACTGGCCTGCCGGCAAGGACCGCCTCGCCAGCGTTGCGCGCGACGACCTGGTGGTCGTTCTCGGCGGCGACGGCACGGCGCGCACCGTGGCGGAGGCGGCGCGGGGGAATGGGCCAATTCTGGTGCTGCTGCCCGGGGGTACGCTCAACGTGCTCCCGCATGCGCTTTATGGCGAGCTGGCGTGGCCGGAAGCCCTGGCGGCAGCGCTTGCGCGCGGGCGCGTCCGTCGGATGAGCGGAGGCCTAGCCAACGGCAAGCCTTTTTTCGTCGCCGCGGCGTTCGGCGCGCCGACCATTCTGGCGCGCGCGAGAGAGGCTGCGCGTCAGGGTCAATTCATGCGCGCGCTGCGCCGGTTGCGGCATTTCACGCTGCGTCTGTTCTCGCTGCGCCTGCGTGCGCGCCATGACGACACGCCGCCGGTGAAGGCTGAAGCCATCGCCGTGTTGTGCCCGAGCTTCTCGGGGAGCGTTGAGCGCGCGCCGCTGGAATGGGTGCGCTTTGACGCCCGCCGCTTGCACGACATTCTGCGCGTCGGCGTCAAAGCCTTGACGTCCGCCTGGCGCGGCGACGAAGCGATCGAGGTGCAGCCGTGCGAGCGCGGCGACATCGTGTCGCGCGGCTTCATCCCCGCAATCCTCGACGGCGAGCCCCAGACCTTCCACGGTCGCGTGCGCATACAAACGCTGCGGGACGGGCCGCGGGTGCTCGCGCTCGATTAGGTAGGGGCATGACGCGTATCGTACAGGTGTCGGATCTGCATTTCGGCGGCGAAGATGCGGGCGCGCTGCAGGTGGTCGAAAAGTTCGTGGCCGCCGAGGGCCCCGACCTCGTCATCGCCACTGGCGATCTTGCAAGCGCTGGCTTGCGCAGCGAACTGGAGGCTGCGTTCGCGTGGCTGCGCACGTTGGGAACGCCGGTCCTGGCCGTGCCCGGCAACCACGACGTTCCCTATTATAGCCTAACCGGCCGTTTGATTGATCCGTTCCGGAGCTTTCGCGAGAGCGCCGCGGGGGCGCCCACCGAATGGCGAAACGCTGCGTGCACGGTGGTCGGCGTCAATACGGCGCGCGGCGTCCAGTTGCGGGTGAACTGGGCGCAAGGCGCGATGTCGTCCAGGCAAACGGCGAGTGCGGCGGCGGCCTTCGAAGCGGCGGGACCTGCAAAGCTGCGCGTGCTTGCAAGCCATCATCCGCTCGACTGGCCCAATGACGCACCGATTGCCGGTCGCACCTGGGGCGGACTCAAGGCCCAGCGCCGACTGGCGCGTGCGGGCGTCGACGTGTTCTTGAGCGGGCACCTGCACGTTGCGTCCGCCAGGGTCGTGGAAGGCGGGCGCGCGGTGGCGGTGTGCGGCGGCACGCTGTCGCGGCGCCTGCGCCACGAGCCCTGCGCGTTCACGCTTATCGAGCACGACGAGCGCGGCGTGAGCGTCACCATCATGCACGTTGTGAATCAGAGCGCCGAGGTCGCAGCCACGAGAGCATTTGTTCTCGCCTGAGGGAACGTGGCGCGGCAACCGGCGTTGAGCTCTCGATCCGCCATCGAGAGAAAGGAAACCTCATGCTTGGCTGGGCTGTCGTGTTTTTCGCCATTGCCGTCGTGGCAGCTTTTTTGGGATTTGGCGGCGTCGCCACCGCGTTCGCCGGCGTCGCCAAAATAACCTTCTTCGCAGCAGCGGCGCTCTTCCTGGTTTCACTGATCCTCAGCGTGTTTCCGCGCACCCGTCTCGCCGGCAGCGCGCGCGGTTTGGGCGTCCTGGCGCTAGGCGCAGTGATGGGCATTGGCGTCTATCTGTGGTTCGCCAACGATATGAGCGCTGAGCGCGTGGGTCGCGAAATCGACCAGGGGGCCGTGGAACTGGCGGACGCAACCGAACGCGCCGCCGACCGCACCGTGACGTTCGTGGACAACACCATAGACGAAACCCGCGAAGACGCCGCCGACACCATCGACTCCGCCGGCGAATAACCGACGCGCGATCTCAGGCAAAAAGCGAGGGCGC
>CAZNTI010000159.1:0-5418 GCA_964575885.1 uncultured Terricaulis sp. | reverse complement strand
CACCGTCAAAAGCGCGCGCCGCTTCGTGGGGCCCAACACCTGCGTTCTGTCGGTGATGGCGGGGGTGTCGATCGAAAAGCTCTCACGCGAACTGGGCGCGCCGCGGGTGGTGCGTTGCGTGCCCAACACGCCCGCCCGCATCGGGCGCGGCGTCACCGCTTATGTCGCGGCGCCTGCCTGCACGCCCGAGGACCGCCGCCTTATCGCGCAATTGCTGGAGCCGCTGGGGTCGGTCGAGCCGATCGCGTCGGAGCGGCTGATGGACGTGGTGACGGCGGTCTCGGGCTCAGGGCCGGCGTATGTGTTTTTGCTCGCCGAAGTGCTGGCGGTGGCGGCCGAGCAGGAGGGGCTCGACCGCGACACCGCCATGCGGCTCGCCAGCCGCACCGTTGCAGGCGCCGGCGCGCTGATGCTGGAAACCGGCGACAGTCCGGGGACATTGCGCAAGCAGGTGTCTTCGCCCGGCGGCACGACTGAAGCCGCGCTCGATATCTTAGCCAGCGCCGACGGGCTCGCGCCGCTGCTGCGCCGGGCCGTGGCCGCCGCCGCGCAGCGCTCGCGCGATCTGGGCAAGGGGTAGGCGGGCGGGACTCCGGCCTTGGCTTTGAACCGACGTTGCGCGCGCAATCGCGTGGCGGGTTGGCGGTTTCCAATTACGAGCTAATCGGCCAAGCTTTCGGCTAAGTGCGCTGTGTGCGGCGACACAGGCGATCGATTTGGTGCGACGCGATGGTGAAGGCCGGCGAGTACAAGTTCAACAAAGCCGATAACGCACGCTGGAGCGCCAGGGCGCGCTGGTCCAAAACCGCCGAGGGGCGCGCCTGGACCAAGCGCTGGCGCGCAGTGCGTTCAATTGGCGCCTTGAAGCGCAACGATCCAGGACAGGCCGGTACGCGCGCTGTCGAGCGCCTCTCGGTGGAAGCTCTCGTGTTTGCTGCACAAAATCCTGACCATAGCGAAGCGGGCCGTGCGCTCGCCCGCGAGGCGCTCGTCGGAAGAGTGGGCGGTGAGGAGGCGGATCGGCGCATTCGCGATTTTTTCGCCGCGCTCGCCCCGCCGGGTTTCATACACGCGGACGATTTTGCCGACGGCCGCGATCCCTTTTTCGAAGGCTGGTCGAAGACGCTCCGTCAAGCTGCGAGGGTCAGCATCACGCTGGTTCTATTAGCGGTCGCGCTGATATGGTCATCAAAGCTCGCGGACGAACGCTCATTTCGCCGCGCCCTCGCGGCGCAAGCCATCACCGCTTCCGAGCACCAAGCAGCTCTCCAAGACCCGTCGAATCCATTCGAGTCGGATCCGAGTGCCGCGACGCTGCTACGCCAGCGACCGGACGTCGCGATTCACTTTACATGGCTGAACTCCACTTTGCGCAATGCGGCGAACGCCGTGTTTATAATCTTGATTTTAGTCCTCGTGCTTCGGGTGATGGCGCAATCGCTGCACCCGAACCCGGCGCGCTTGCTGCTTCTGCGGCGCTTCAACGATCGTTCGGTTGACCGCGCCCTGTCGCGTTTCTCGCGCAGGGAGCTTAGTCCGGGCGGCACGGTGTTCACGCTCGCCGATCGGCACTTCAAGCGCGGCGCGGTTCCCGTCCTCCTCAGTTGGTCGATGCTCTTCTTTCCGCAAGTCCTGCTTGTTCGCGTTATCTTGGCGCCGCTAAGGCTGCTCAACCGCGCCGGCGGCGGACCCGTGCGGATATGGGCGACGCGTGATTTTGCGCAGTTTACGCTCCGCCTTTCTCGGATTTATGCGTTCAACAGTGAAGCGGAGCAAACAAGCCGCAAAGCGATCATGGTGCGCACTTCGGACGCATGGTGGCAGCACGTGGTGCTCTTGCTCGTTCACAGTTGTGATGCGATCGTTGTGGACGTTACCGAAGTGGCGGCGGGCACGGTGTGGGAACTGGAGACGCTCTTGCGGGAGCAAGCGCAAGACGCAGTCGTGTTCGTGTCGCGGATCGAAGAGGTGGCGGAGGCGCGCGCTAAGCTTGCGGCGCATGGGTTCGCTGGCGCGGCGCTACACCCTTATGACCAGCACGGGAAGCCCGCAGACGAGGCGGCGTTTCGCGCCGCAATCCGCGCCGCGATCCTCAACCAGTTGGGGCAGCGCAACAAGATTGCAGAGAATGAATTGCGCGCGTGACCGAGAGCTCTTCCGTTCCTGCCCAGGCCCGCGTCCCGCGGCGCGTGCTCGATCTCGCGCCAGGCAGAAACAGCCAGCGCGGCTTCTGGGGAACCGATTTCCGGCTCGAAGACGGTTACGTCCACGTCAAATCGACCGGCACGCGGTTCAAGAACGATTGGCAGTTGTGGGCCGATATTGGCCGCTGGTTCACCTATTACGCGTTCGTGCGCGCGCATGGATTTTGGGCGCGGCTGACGCAGGCGCCAGGCCCGCGCATCTGGTTCACGCCGCATCGGCCCAGGCCCTGGTACATCATCTGGGCGGCGACCGTGTGGGGCGGCATGCGCTTTGCGCGCAGTGCCGACGAGGCCGACGCCGCGTTCTACTTCGAAGACCAAACCATCGCCGTGCCCCCCGAACCGCGCCATCCGCGCGCGTTCAATTTCGGCGTCGGCGATGTGTCGAAAACCCATGTCGCGCGGGTGATGGAGCAGGCGTTCGGCTATCCGCTGGCGCTCGATCCGCGCGCGCACCAGGGCGAAGCGGTGGAGAAGGGCGAGGCCAACGGCGTCCACGACGGGCGCCTGGTGGCGTGCCCGTGCGAGCCCACGCCAGGCAAGGCGTATCAGCGCGTGATCAAGACCGAAGCCGACGATGGCTGGGCCTACGATCTGCGCACCGCGTGCGTGGGGCGAAAGCCAGTGGTGGTGTTCGTGAAGCAGAAGCCAGCGAGCGCGCGGTTCTCGATCCAGAACACCAGCGTGATGGTAAAATCGCCGGAGGAGGTGTTTTCGCCCGCCGAGATCGCGCAGCTCGAACATTTCTGCTCCGTGATGCAGCTGGATTGGGGCGGGCTCGACGTGCTGCGCGAGCATGCAAGCGGGCGCCTCTACGTGGTCGACGTCAACAAGACCGACACCGGCCCCGCCGTGGTGCTCAATTGGGCCGACCGCACGCGCGCCACCACGCTGTTAGCGCACGCCCTGCGGCGCATGGCGCGGGGGGATAACTGAGCAGACGCAGCAATTCTCCAATAGCGCGCCGACTTGGCCGGCCAGCTTGCGGTTTTAAGCGGCGGCAGTTGACTACCGTGAGGATTTCCTTTCTGTAAGTTTGTTCGAAATTGGGGGGCGACATGATCGCGCGTTGGGCCATCGTAGGCGTGGTTCTTTGGCTGGCGGTGGCGCTTGGCTTCCGCTTTTTTGGTCAGTCGATTTTCATCGAAGGCGCCCAAGGCGTGTCGTGGTTGTTTCTGACCGTTCCGCTGATCGTCGGCGCTTTGACGTATTTCCTGATGCGGCTTCTGCGGGTCGCCCATTCAGACCGTTCGGAAGCGGCGTCGGTGTTCGCCGCCACCGGCTTGCTGATTGGCGTGGTCGAGATCACAAACTACCCGCTGGTGTTCCCGAACTTGCCGACCGCGCTTGGCGACGAGTTCGCAGCGTTGATGTTTGCGTGCTTCGCGGCGGTGGTGTTCGTGGGGCTTGTTTCCTCGCGGGTCGAAAGCATTTGAGGGGGCGGCCATGATCGTTCGTTGGTTGGCTATCGGGTTTGTGCTTTGGCTGGCGGTGACGCTGGCGTTTCGCTTCGTCGGCGACGGCGTTTTCGAGCAAGGTCTGGGCGGGGTGTCGTGGCTGCTGCTGATCGCGCCGCCGGTTATGTTCGGGGTCACCTTCGGGCTCTTGCGCCTGTTGCGCGTGGCGCCGGTGGACCGGGCGGAAGCAGCCTCGATCTTCGCATTTCCGGGCTTTCTGATCGGCATCTACGAGATCAACAGCTTCGGCGTGGTGTTTTCCAACCTGTCGCCTTCGCTCAGCGGTTCGTTCGCAGCGCTCATGTACGCGTGCTACGCGGCGGCCATCATGGCGGGCATCGCGTCCTCGCGGCTGCGCATGTTCGGCGGCGGCCAGCCGGCGTAGCAGCTACATCTTAATCGCGACGAGCCCCACTGCGGCAATGCGTTCGACATCGGCGTACTCCGGGCGTTCGAGCTCTTCGCCGAACACGTCCGGGTCAATCTCACGATAGCGCACGTCGAAGCCGGACAGCGCTTCGGTTAGCGCGGCCTGCAGGCGATCCTCGCCGTCAACGATGGCGCTGCCGGTGTAGAGCAGCAGCGCGCCGCCGCGCTCAAGGCGCGCCGCCGCCTGGCGTGCCCATGCGATCGAAACTTCCCCGCCATGCATGGCGCCGCCGTCGCGATAGGCGCGGTGCGCGGGGTCGGCGATGTAGGGCGGATTGGCGATGACGCAGTCGATCGCCCCCTCGGCGGCGGCGAGGCTGTCAGCCTGGATGAAGCGCCAGCTCTGTGCGCCGGCGATGCGAAAGCTGATCTCGGCGTGCAGGGTGTTGGCCTTGGCCAGCTTCAGCGCCGCCGGATTGACGTCGATCAGCGATACGCACTCTGCATGCGCCGCCGACACGATGGCGCCGACGCCGGTTCCTGTCCCCATATCGACCAGATGTCGGCGCCTGCCGAGCTTTGGCAACTCGGCCGCGAGAAACGCGGCGAAGCGATAGGAGTCGGGGCCGAAGAACACCGCGTCGGCGGCGACGGTCGGGTAGGCTGAGTGTGCGAACAGGTGCGCGCCGAGGCTCGAGACGCGGATCGTGCTCGCCAACAGATCGCCGCGTTCCTCCAGCGCGTCGGCGCCGCGCAAAAGCTCGACGATTTCGGGGTCGATGGCGCCGGCCTGGAACGGCAGACTCCAGCCGAGCACGTCGCGCAGATCGCGCGCCACATCTCGTCGCGCAATGACGCGTGCATGTGTCGCCGGCGTTGGGGCGACAAACCCATAGCCGCGCTCTTCAAGCGCGGCCAGCAGCGCATGCATGGCCAACGGATGCGGCAGCGTCACGCCGAGCGCCAGAGATGCGCGCGGTAGGCGTCGAAGCAATCGGCCCCGCATTGCAGGCGCATCAGCGCGCCTTCGGCGATCGCGGGCGCGGCGTCCGGCGTTTCGGAGACAATGGTGGCGAACACTTCGCGGTTCCAGGCTTGCGAGTGCTTGACGTCGAGCACGGCGTGAAGATCGAAATAATGGCGCGCCGCAGCCGCCACCTTGAGCCGCTTCAAGCCGGCGCTGACGTGCGCCGCGCGCGTCGGCGCGGTGAGTTCGATAACGCCAAGAGCCCCCAGCGCGTGATAGGCATAAGCGCGGTTGGTCGCGAGCGCGGCCATGGTGTTGCCCAGCGCCAGCGAGGGGGCCAGCGTTGCCTCAATCGCGGGCGCGGCGCCGAGCGCGTGCACCAGCGCGTCCAGCATCGGGCCGTGCATGCCCTTGGCGTTGC
>CAZNTI010000158.1:0-5425 GCA_964575885.1 uncultured Terricaulis sp. | reverse complement strand
GCATAGACGCCGCCGCGGTCGAGCCACATCTTGCCGACATAGGGCGAATAGCCCGGCGTCATCGACACCTGGAAACCGCCATAAGCGTAAAGCAGCGTGGGATTTTCCCCGTTCAGAGGCAGGTCGCGGCGGCGCAGCACGAAGTACGGCACGCGCGTTCCGTCCTGGCTCACGGCCTCGAATTGTTCGGTCACGTAGGGCGACGCGTCGAACTGCGCCGGCAGCGAACGGATGGCGCGCGCGCGTGTGGCCCGGTTCTCCAGAGCATAGAGCGTGTCGGGCGTGAGGTGGTCCTCGTAGACCGCGAAAGCCATGCTTTCGGTTGGCGAAGCGCCGGCGAAGCTGATCGAGCCTGCGGTCGGCAAATCGACCTCGCTGTCGCGCCAACGATTGTTGCGGCGCTCAAACCGCAACATCCGCCCGCGCACGTTCTCGAAACCCGCCACCAGCACCGCATCGCGCGTGATGCTCACGCCTTCGATCGACTGGCGCGCGTTGGGCGCAAACAGCACCTGCGCACGCGGCGCTTCGACCGCTGTATCGGTGAGTGGATACGCAACGAGCGCGCCCTGCGGCAATCCTCGCCACGCTTCCTCGAGGGTAAAGACGAGGTGTCCTTGATAGAGCCCTTGCAGCGTCGCCTTCGCCGGAAGATTGATGCGTTGCGGCGCGGCGCCGTCGAGACGCCAGCTTGTCGACTCAAAGAAGGTGTCCGCCTCGACAGCGATCGGCAGCCGGGCGCCGTCAGTGTCCTCCAGCACCGCCGCGAAGACGCCGACGTCTGTGGGCTGGCCCCGCAGCACTTCGGTGGCGCTCGCGAGCGGCGTGCCCCGGCGCCAGCGCTTTATCACAAACGCGTAGCCGCTTTCGGTGGTCGTACCGTCTCCCCAATCGGTGCCGACCAGCAGCGTGTCGCGGTCCAGCCACGCCATGCTCGACTTGGCCTCGGGGATCACAAAGCCGCCCTCGACGAAGGCGCGTGCGCCGATGTCGTACTCGCGCCAGGTGGCGGCGTCCTTGCCGCCGTCGGAGAGCGCGACCATGCAGCGGGTGCTGCCTTCCAGGCAGTCGACCCCCGCATACACCCAATTGGCGTTTTCCGCGGTCGCCAGCGCATCGATGTCGAGCAGCGTTTCCCATTGCGGTTCGCCACGCACGTAGGCCGCCAGCGGCGAGCGCCGCCAAATGCCGCGCACGTGGGTTTCGTCCTGCCAAAAATTGTAGAGGAAGCCGTCGCGGACGCCGCCAAGCGCTAGGCGATCGCGGCTATTGGCGATCGCCAGGGCTTCAGCCTGCAGTTGGGCGAAACGCGGGTCGTTCTCCAGTTGCGCCAGCGAACGCTCGTTCTGCTGGCGCACCCAGGCGATCGCGCGCTCCCCTTCTATCTCTTCCAGCCATTGATAGGGGTCTTGGCTCATGATCGGGGTCGCACTCTGGTTGCTTGTGGGGGTCTGTGCGACGCTCAAAGGGGCGAAGCTGAGCGCTGCAAGCGCAACTAGGGCGGCCAATCGCATCAATCTTCCTCGCGAGGCTGGGGCGTCGGGCGCGCACCCAAGCAGATCGTCAGGGCCAAGGAAAGGGGCCCGCGATAAACCGCTTCGCCATCCCTACGGGGTGCAAAAAGCCAAGCGAGCGCGTACATTAGACGCGATGCGCTATTTCAAGATGAATGGCTGCGGCAATGACTTTGTGATCATTGACGCGCGCGCCCGGGGCGCGTTGCCGCTTGCGGCCAATCAGGCGCGCGCCATCGCTGACCGCGAGCACGGTGTCGGCTGCGATCAGGTCATCGCCGTTGAACGCTCCAGCAGAGGCGACGCTTTCATCCGAATATGGAACGCCGACGGGGGCCAAACCGACGCGTGCGGCAACGCTACGCGCTGCGTCGCGTGGCTGCTGATGGAGGAAGGCGGCGCTTCATCGCGCGTCATCGAAACGCCGGTCGGGCTGCTTTATGCCGAGCGCGCCGGCGAAAACGTCATTCGTGTCGACATGGGCGCGCCCTCGCTCAGCTGGGAAGCGATCCCGCTGGCGCGCCCGATGGATACGAAAAGGATGCAGTTCAGCGCCGGGGCGTTGGAGGGGCCGGGGGCGGTCAATATGGGCAATCCGCACGTGGTGTTCTTTGTCGCCGACATCGCCGCTGCGCCGATCGAGACGCTTGGCCCCAAGCTGGAGCGCGATCCGATGTTCCCGGAGGGCGTCAACGTCGGCTTTGCGGAGGTGCGCGCGCGCGAGCTGATGCGCCTGCGGGTGTGGGAACGCGGCGCCGGACTGACCAAAGCTTGCGGCACAGGCGCTTGTGCGGCGGTGGTGGCGGCGTCTCGGCAAAGCCGCGCCGGGCGCCAGGTCGAGGTGCTGGTGGATGGCGGTTCACTTGAGATTGACTGGCGTGAGAGCGATGACCGGGTTTTGATGACCGGGCCTGTGGAGCTTGAGGCCACTGGAGAATTGCCTGCCGCATGAGAGCCCTCGCCCTTTGCTGCACACTCGTCGCTTGCGCGAGTTTCGAGCCCGCCCGGCCGCCGCCGGAACGTCTGGCCGGCTGCTGGATCAACCGCGATGCGGGGGTGAGCACGATGCGCTGGCTGCCAGCGCAGGAGCGCGCCGGGGCCTTGGCCGGCCATGCGCTGGTGTATGGGCAGGCCGGGGTTCGCTCCAGCGCGCACTACACGCTTGAGCCAAGCCAAGCCGGCTGGTCCTTGTGCGAACTCGACGCGGCGGGCGCGGCGGCGCGCTGCTGGGAGGTGGCCGAAGGCCAAAGCGGCTCGCTTGAGGGCGGGCGCGCCTTCATCGACGCGAGCGGCGACCGCTTGCGCATCAGCGTGCTTGGCGACGGGCCGGAGATGCTGATCTTCCAGGGCCGCCGCGACGGCTGCGACTAAGCCGTGATCGCCGGCCTCGATCACGTGGTCATCGCGGTGCGCGATCTGAACCCGGCGGTGGCGGCTTATGAAACCTTGCTGGGCGCCGCCGCCGCGGCGCAGCCAAGCAGTGACGGGGTTGCAACCGCGATAATCGCCACGCCCAACCTCGCGGTTGAGCTTATGGCGCCGGCCGGCGACGGCGTCGCAGCACGCCGGCTGACCGCGGCGTTGACACAGGGCGAGGGTCTTAAGAGCCTCGTGTTCGCCACCGCCGATGTTGCGCGCGCGCACCGGCGCGCCGAGCGTGTCGGGCTTGCGCCGGAAGCCATCGTTGAGCGTGAGACGTGGCGAAGCTTCCGCCTCGGCGCGGAAAAAACCCATGGCGTGCGCCTGTTTGTTCTCGCGCGTGCTACGCCGCTCGCAGGCCGCCCTGATGGCGTGCTCGGCCTCTATCACATCGTCATTCGCACCTCCGACGCAGAGCGGGCTGCCGCCCTCTACGGCGCGCGGCTCGGCCTCGACATGCGTCTCGACCGCACAGTGTCGGGGCGGCGGCTGATGTTCTTTCGCTGTGGCGATGCGATCGTTGAAGTCGTTCACGATGCGGCGTTGAGCGAGGGGTGCGACCAGCTCTGGGGTTTGTCCTGGCGCGTCGCCGACGCGGATGCGGCCCACGCGCGCCTCGCCGCAGCGGGGCTCGCGGTGTCGGCGGTGCGCGCCGGCATGAAGCCCGGGACGCGCGTGTTCACGGTGCGCGACGGAACCTGCTGCGTGCCAACGCTCATGATCGAGACGGCCCCGCCAGTTGATCGCGGCGAGTGATCGCGGCATTGTCGGGCGCCAGTCGGGGGATCACATGGCCGAGAAGCTCGACGCTACCTTCTTCACGTTGAAGCGCCGCGACCGCGCCGTGCTGGCGCCCGTCACCTTGATCTACCTGCTGCTGATGGCTGCGCTGATCGGGGTGTTCGTTGCCATCAATTGGGGCGCGTTCGGCGGTTTTGTCGAGTTTGCGCGCCAGGGCGCAGCGGGCCAGCAGCCGAGCGACGAGGCCGGCATGAGCATGCTGCGGGGCATGATGGCGCTGATGCTAACGGGGTTTCTGTTCCTCTTCCCCGGCTACATCCTCACGGCCGCCTATGAGGCGGCATGCCTGCGCTGGCTGATCCGCGGTGAAGCCCCGGGATGGTTCGGCCTGTCGCTGGATCATGACGCCTGGCGCGTCTACGGCGTCTATTGGTGCTGGTTTCTAACGCAGCTTGTGGTTTCGTTCGCGATGTCGCTGTTGCTGATGCCGGTGATGGTCGCAACCATGGGAGAAGCGTTCGGGAGCGCCTCTCCCGATCCCGATGCGCTGATGCGCTGGCAGCTCAGCGTGCAATTGCCGCTGACTTTGCTGCAATACGTGCCGCTCATCTTCATTGGCGTGCGTCTGGGGCCGGCGGCGGCAACCTCGATTGCGCGCCGGCGCTTTTCGTTTTTTGAAGCATGGACTGTCACCCGCGACCGCTTCTGGGCGCTATTCGGGTCGTTCTTCGTGTTGGCGCTTTTGGCGGGGATTTTGGCTGCGCTGATCTTGGGCGGCGCCTACGCTTGGGCGTTTGGCAGCTTCTGGGGAGATATTGCCGGATCGTGGCCTCAGATTCCCGCTGAGGTCGGCGAAGCGATTGTGGCGCGCATGTTCTCCACGCCGGTGCTGACCGCGTTGGGAGGCGCCTACGCGGCGTACTTCGTAGTGTTTCTCGCCTATGTCGTGATGACGTACGGCGTCAATGCTCGCGCCGCGCTCGCCGCCATCGAGGACGGCAAGATCGAGCCCTACGTCGAAACCGCTTAGTGCGGCCCATTGGCCTCGTTGTAGCGGGAGCCGCGCCTCAGACGCTGGCGCGCTTCTTGGCAGGCTTGCGCGCGGGCTTAGCGGTCGCCGCGGCCGCCGCCTTGACCGCCGGCTTTGGGGACCAACGCTCCTGATGGCGTTTCAACGCCTCGGCCAGATAGCGCCCGGTCCAGCTCTCCTTCACCTTGGCGACGGCCTCCGGCGTACCCGCCGCGACGATACGCCCGCCGCCGTCGCCGCCTTCGGGGCCCAGATCCAGGATCCAATCGGCGGTCTTGATGACATCGAGATTGTGCTCGATCACCAGCACTGAATTGCCCTGGTCGACAAGCTCATGCAGCACTTCGAGCAGTTTCTTGGTGTCTTCAAAATGCAGTCCGGTGGTGGGCTCGTCCAGAATGTAGAGCGTTCGGCCGGTGGCGCGCTTTGAAAGCTCCTTCGACAGCTTCACCCGCTGGGCTTCGCCGCCGGACAATGTCGTCGCCTGCTGGCCGATATGGACGTAGCCGAGGCCGACGCGCTTCAGCGTTTCAAGCTTGTCGCGGATCGAAGGCACGGCGCTGAAGAGATTGGCGCCTTCCTCGACGGTCATGTCGAGCACGTCGGAGATCGACTTCCCCTTGTACAGAATTTCCAATGTCTCGCGATTGTAGCGTTTGCCCTTGCAGGTGTCGCAGGTGACGTAAACGTCGGGCAGGAAATGCATCTCGATCTTGATGAC